>NZ_CP117523.1:2485708-2796422 GCF_036812735.1 Terrisporobacter glycolicus ATCC 14880 = DSM 1288
AACTAGAACCTGGACAGAAAAAACTATAAAAGACATATTAAATGGAATTACTACTAGCCAAGGTGCAACTTACGAATACGAGTATATAAAACAATTTCCACCATTGATAAATGATTACCCTATGACAGATTTAGTTATGTCATCTCTAAAAAAAGTTGTTGGTGAAGAAAATGTTTTTGAACTAAATGAGCCATCTATGGGTGGTGAAGACTTTGCATATTTAGCAAAAGAAGTTCCTGCTTCATTCGTATTTGTTGGTATAGCAGAGGATGAAAATCATCCCGTAATTCATCATAACTCAAAATTCCAATGGGATGATAGAAATATGAAAGTTCTTTGTAAGGCTTTATGTCAAGTTTCAATTGACTATTTAAATAGTTAAATTAAAAAGGGGGGATTATCTTGGGTAAGGCAAAAGTAAAGGTAGAAAAAAAAGAAGGATTGCTAATGCGATTCTTAAATGTGGTTGAAAGGGTTGGTAATAAATTACCAGATCCAGTTACTATTTTTGTAATACTTTGGTTTGTTGTTATGATATTATCTTATTTTGTTGCAAAATCAGGCGTTACTGCTATACACCCTGGACAAATTGATGAAGCAACTGGCAAAAATTTAGTGGTTAAAGGTGTAAATTTATTAAGCAAAGAACAGTTGCAATTATTTTTAACAAATATAGTTACAAACTTTACAAGTTTTGCTCCTTTAGGATTAGTACTTGTCACTATGCTTGGAGCAGGTTTGGCTGAGAAATCGGGATATATGGAAACTGTAATGAAAAGTACCGTTACTAAGGTTCCAAAAAAATTACTTACTGGAACTATCATATTTGTTGGTATAATGGCCAATGCTGTTGCAGACGCAGGTTTTGTTGTTCTTCCACCATTAGCTGCACTTGTATTCTTAGGTGTAGGCAGACATCCTCTTGTAGGTTTATTTTCTGGATATGCAGGGGTTGCTGCAGGATTTTCTGCTAATTTAATCGTTAGTATGCTTGATGTTCTTGTCGCAGGTTTTACTATTCCAGCAGCTCAAATAATTGATCCAAATTATACTGGTACTCCTGCAATGAACTGGTATTTTCTAATAGTCTCAACACTTATACTTGTAGTTCTTGGTACATTTGTTACAGAAAAATACTTAGCTCCTCGTTTTGAAGGCACTGATTATATAGCAACAGATAGTGACGTAGATTCAGAAATTACGTCATTAGAAAGAAAAGCTATGAAGTACGCTTCTATAGGATTATTAATTTGTGTAATTATACTAGTTGCCCTATGTATAGGACCTAATGCCTTTATGAAAGATGCGAAAACAAATTCTCTTCTTTCAGCATCTTCACCTCTTATGGCTGGTATGGTCCCAATCATTACTATAATTTTCTTTGTACCTGGGCTTACTTATGGTATTATAACTAAAAAGATAAAAAATGACAAAGATTTAGCAGCAATTCTATATGAATCTATGGCAGGTATGGGCTCTTATATAGTATTAGCTTTTGCAGCTGGTCAATTCCTAGCTTTATTTAATTCATCTAATATGAGCTCCCTTTTATCAATTAAAGGGGCTATGTGGCTAAAAGGTATCGGTCTTACAGGTCCAGGACTTTTAGTAGCCTTTGTAGTATTTGCCGCTTTCATAAATCTATTTGTTGGTAGTTGCTCTGCAAAATGGGCTGTAATGGCACCAATATTTGTTCCAATGTTTTTAATGCTTGGATATGATCCTGCACTAACTCAAATGGCTTATCGTATTGGTGACTCTATAACAAATCCTATAAGCCCAATATTTACTTACTTCCCTGTCATATTAGCTTTTGCTAAAAAATATGACAAGGATATAGGAATTGGTACGGTAATGGCAAGTATGACACCATATTCATTACTATTTGGTTTGGCATGGATAATTTTATTAGTTATATTTATGATATTTAATTTACCACTTGGTCCTGGTGGAGGAATCTACTACCATATGTAAATATTACTCCAATCATAAATATAATTAATCTGAACGTATAAAGCTCATATAATATGGCCTTTTATAATGCAACTAAAGAACTATATCCTAATCGGTATAGTTCTTAAAATTCCTACAAAAACGGGGGTAATAAAATGACAATGAATAAATTGGCTAAAGTAAATAAAGACTATGTTATAAATTTAAGAAGGGAATTTCATAAAAATCCTGAAGCTAGTTTTAAAGAATTTAATACTTCAAAAAGAATAAAAGAAGAATTAGATAAGATGGGTATAGAATATGTTTCATGTGCATCTACTGGTGTAGTAGCTACTATAGATGGGAACCATACCGGGAAAACAGTGGCTCTTAGAGCTGATATAGATGCTTTATCTGTGCAGGAATTAAATGATATTGAATATAAATCTCTTGTTCCAGGTATGATGCATGCCTGTGGTCATGATGGTCACATTTCTATGCTTCTTGGTGCTGCAAAAACATTGCATGATTTAAAAGATGAATTACATGGTACTATAAAACTATTTTTCCAGCCTGCAGAAGAAATAGGTGAAGGTGCTAAAGCCATGATAAAAGATGGTGCTATGGATAATGTTGATTCAGTTTTTGGCATCCATTTATGGTCAAACATTGACGTTGGTAAAATATCTGTAGAATCCGGACCTAGAATGGCTAGTGCTGATTGGTTTAGTATAAATATTACAGGAAAAGGCGGACACGGTTCTGCACCTCACGAATGTATTGATGCATTAGTTGTTGCGTCTTCTATAGTAATGAATTTACAAAATATAGTAAGTAGACAAGTTGACCCTCTTCATCCTCTAGTTCTTAGTATTGGTATGCTTAATTCAGGTAGCAGATTTAATGTAATTGCTGAAAACTCATATATGGAAGGTACTACAAGATGTTTTAATTTAGACCTTAGAAAAAGACTTCCTAATATGATGGAAAATATAATTAACAATATAGCTAACGGCTACAAAGCTAAAGCTTCTTTAAATTATAATTTCCTTTTACCTCCAACAATTAACGATGCAAACTCCTCTGCTATTGCACAAATTGCTGCAGAGAAAATAGTAGGTAAAGATAAAGTAATAAAATTTGAAAAAGTAACAGGTAGTGAAGATTTCTCTTTCTATCTTGAGAAAGCTCCTGGTGCTTTAGCTTTTGTTGGATGTAGAAATGAAGAAAAATCTGCTTGTTACTCCCATCATAGTGGTAGCTTTAATATTGATGAAGACGCATTAGAAATAGGTACAAAGTTATATGTTAATTATGCTATTGATTATTTAAATTCAAATATATAACTACAATGTTAATATAAAAATAGCTATGTTAATTAATTTAACATAGCTATTTCTTTTATGGTAACATATTTGCAAATATGATTGGATTAGATGTAGGTTTTGCACTTGAAGGGTCAAAAGTAGTTACTCTAGTATGACCTTCTCCTACCCATGGTTGACTTGTTGCTTCTATCATTATACCATCACCAACATATACCGATACGTGACCTATTGAGTATTCAGTTCCATTAAATGTAAATTTATCCTCAGCAGGGCCTGTTGGACCATTATCCCAATATATTAAATCTCCTGGTTTTAAATTATAAGCTGTCATATTTTCATTATAACCTTTTTTAAGCACATATTCTGCTTGCTCACTTGCTTTTTTATAAAGCATTTTACCAGTATTTTGACTATATTTTACCAGCTCATCATTTCCAGCAGCAAGATATACTGTTGCAGCAAACCTATTACACATTGTTTGTCCATCATTTGAACCATATGTAGTTCCTATTAATTTAAATCCTTCAATAAGTCCTTTTGCTCTTTTATTGTCCTCGTATCCTTTTGCAGGCTTAACATCATTCACTAGCCCATTTTCATCAGCTGTAAATAATAAATATCCAATTTGAACTGTATCGTTTTTCATCATTTTATAATCATTAGGATTTAAATAATAAGTTTTTTCCCATATAGAATGAAGACCTGTTAAAGCATAAAAATACTTTGGATGGAAGTAATATGTATCTGAACCTACTTTTGTAATTCCATTTTGGGCTTTTCCATCTTCAGTAGAAAAATAATATAATTTACTTCCCACAGTTCTAAGACCTTTGTGTATTCCTCCACCTTTTAAAAAGTAATATCTTACACCGTCTTCAACAGTAATCATACCGGTTTTACTATTCCCCTCTTCATCTAAATAAAGATAAGGTTCACCATCTTTATATATAATTCCTTTTGTTTTTTCATCGTCTAATAGAATACCTGTTTTCTCATCAAAATTATAATACTTTCCATCAATTATTTGTAGTCCAAATACCATTTGTTTAAAAGATTTATCAAAGTAGTACTTGTTATTGTCAATAGTTATAAATCCGCTTAAAGCTATCTTAGTTTCAGGAGCAAAATAATATTTATTTCCATCTACTTCTACTAATCCACTTAAAGCTTTTCCATTACTTGGTGAAAAATAATATCTTTCCCTTGATATAATTCTTAAACCAGTAAGTGATTTATATGTAGATTTTGAGAAATAATATTTGTTTCCACTTATTACCCTCAACCCACTTAGAGCTGATTTTGTATTCTTAGAAAAATAGTATCTATCTCCATCTACTTCCATTAATCCACTTAGGGCTTCTTTTGAACTTTGCGAAAAATAATACTTTTCTCCTGATATTACTCTTAACCCACTTAAAGCTTTATAAGTGGCTGTTGAAAAATAATATTTATTTCCACTTATTACTCTTAATCCACTTAAAGCTTTTCCAGTTGATTTTGAAAAGTAGTATTTACCTCCACCAACTTCTCTTAATCCACTTAATCCTTTACCAGTACTTGTAGAAAAGTAATATTTATACCCGTTTATAGTTTGTAATCCAGTTTGCATTTTTCCTGTACTGGAAAAATAATATCTGTAACCATCTATAGTCTGTAGACCTGTAAGTTTTTTACCTGTTTTCGGACTATAATAGTATGTGTATCCACCATTTTTTACAAATTCCTTATTTTGTGAATATGCTACATTGACATTTTTAACAGTTTCACTTTTTGAATTAAAGTCTGATGGATTTAATACTATTATTGATGCGAATGCTACTAAAATAATAAATTTAATTGACTCTTTTGTAAAACTACTTGGCACTTTCTCATCTCCTCTCCTTAAATTTATTATAAGTTAAAATAAATCGTAATAGAAGTATAATTTGTAATTTTTTCCCTAAAAACCAATAAATAGTATACTTTTATTAAAATAACGATAATTTTTATCATAAATTTCTAATTAATTTAGAATTAAAAATATAAAAAGATGAACTTATATAAGTTCACCTTTTTATATTTTTAATATATATTTAGTAAATTTTACCTGGATTTAAAATATTTTTAGGATCAAAAGCAGTTTTTATTCCTTTTAATATATTTACGTAGTTTTTATCTTTTGATTCACAGAAATATGGACTCTTGGCATATCCGATTCCATGTTCTCCTGAAACTTCTCCATTTAATTCTCTAGCTTTTCTAAACATTAATTCAAAAGCATGATCAAGTCTCTTTCTCCATTCTTCTTCTGGTAAATCATCTTTATGAGGATAAACGTGTAAGTTACCATCTCCTGCATGGCCAAAGCTTTTTATTTTAAGACCCACTTCTTTTTGTATATCATGAGTATATCTTATAAACTCTGCCACTTTATCTCTTGGTACAACAACGTCACATTCATCTATTACACTATTTGCTTTAAAAGCCTCTAAGAATGCTCCCCTTGCAGACCATATGCTTTCATTTCTCTCATCTGTATCTGAAATTAATACGTCATATGCTCCACACTCTAAGCAAAGTTTTGCTACATTTTCATATTCTTTTTCTATTTCTTCAGTAGAGTTTCCATCAAATTTTAATAACAAGTATGCATTTGAAGAATTATCTGGAAATTTCTTTCCTAAGAATTCTTCTGCACCTACAATAGCTTCTCTTTCCATAAATTCTACTGCTGTTGGTATAGATTTTGATTTTATTATTTTAGGCACAGTATCTATTGCTGACTCTAAATCAGGGAAAGGAATTAGTAAACTAATAGCTTTTTTAGGTAGTGGGAGTAATTTTAAAATAGCTTTAGTTACAATTCCTAATGTCCCTTCTGAACCTACTATTAAATCTTTTATTGCATAACCAGAGGAATTTTTAACAACTTTTCCACCTACATTAATTATTTCTCCATTTGGAAGAACAATTTCTAACCCTCTTACATAATCTCTTGTTACGCCATATTTTACTGCTCTCATACCACCAGCGTTAGTATTTATATTCCCTCCAATGGCAGCACTTTTTTCTCCTGGATCTGGTGGATAAAATAAATCATGTTCTTCCACATACCCACTTATAGTCATAAGTAATACCCCTGGCTCTACAGTTAAAGTTAGGTTTTCTTCATCAAGTTCTAATATTTTATCCATCTTACACATGTTCATCATTATTCCACCATGAAGGGCAACAGATGCTCCAGAAAGCCCTGTACCTTGCCCTCTAGGTGTCACAGGTATATTATTTTCATAAGCATATTTCATTATTTTAGAAACTTGCTCAGTACTTTTTACATAAACCATTACCTCTGGATATTTTAATTCCCCTGCCAACTCATCATGAGCAAAATCTTCACTTATTTCATCGCCAACAATAATATTTTCTTCGCTACAAATACTTTTTAAAAATTCTATATCATTTTCATCTAATTTTTTGTACATAATATTCCCCCTCCTACTATTTTAAGATAGTGCAAACTCAGCTTGTGAATTATTCTCTTTTTTAATGTTTTCAATCTTTTCAATTAGCATTGGTATTATTTCATAAATATCACCTATTAATGCCAAGTGAGCCACGTCAAATATAGGAGCATTTTCGTCTTGATTAATAGCAATTATATAATCAGAACCTTTCATTCCTGCAACAAATTGAACTGCTCCAGATACACCGCAAGTTATTATGAGTTTTGGTTTTACAGTTCTACCACTAAGTCCAATTTGCTTTTTAGGATCTATCCATCCTGATTCAATAGTAGGTCTAGTACCTGCCAATTGACCTCCTAAAAGATCTGCTAATTTCTTAGCTATTTTTATATCTTCAGCTTTTTTAAATGCTCTACTTACAACAACTACAACTTCTGCATCTTCAATTCCAACAACCTTATTTTTTACTTTTGTTTCTAGTACTTTTATATTCGATTTTAAATTATCTTTTTTTATATCACAAATCGTAATCTTTCCGCTAGGATTTTCAACTTTCTCAGGAGCTGAGAATATTTTATATCTTACAGTAGCAAATTGTGGTCTGTGATTTGGAGTGTTTATATGCGCCATTATATTTCCACCAAAAGCAGGTCTTATTTGATCCAAATCTGTATTTTCCTGAATATCTAAAATAGTACAATCAGCAGTAAGACCTGTTCTAAATCTTGCTGCAAGTCTTGGTGCTAAAGATCTACCTATAGTTGTTCCACCAAATAACATTATTGTAGGTTTTATTTTTGATATATAGCTTTCCACAGCTGCAGCATATGGTTCTATTCTAAATTTATCTAATTCTTCACTGTCATATACAAATACTTCATCAACACCATAAGAAAGTAGTGGTACACATTTGTCTTTTATGTTATTTCCCACAAATATACAGTAAACTGGGTGATTTATTTTTCCTGCCAATTCTCTTGCCTTTCCTATTAATTCATAGGTTACTGGATGAATTTCTCCCTCTGAGTGTTCCACATATACGGTTACACCCTTCCACTCATCTTTGTTTATAGCTACTATCTTATCTTCTTCAAATTCAAAAGCACCTTCTGGTCCTTTTTTTACACACATTTTACACATTTTACAAGCTGCATTTATTTCGACTTTTCCATCAACTTCTTCCAATGCACCAAATGGACATAGCTCTAAAATTTCTTTTATATTATTAATTTTATCAGAATTCACAATTATTTTAGCCATTTTAATTTTTCCCTTCTATAATATTTTTAAGTCTACTATTTTATTAAATAAAGCCTCTGTGAGCTCTTCACCATCTCCTTTTAATACGTTTTTATCTGTATTTGGAGTAGGTGGGAATATCCTTTTTACTTGAGTAGGCGAACCATTTAACCCATAATGATTTTCATCTTTATCTTCAAAATCATTTAAAGTAAACATTGGTATTTCTCTATTTTTAGTAGCCATTTTTAATTTAAAAGAAGGTAATCTTGGTTGGAATATATCTTTTTCCACAGTTATTAAACATGGATAAGTTATTTCACACACGTCCATAGAGGTTGGTAAATCTATTTCTACAACTATATGATTTTCTTTTACTTCTATTATTTTAGTTACATTTGTCACATGAGGTATATTTAAAAATTCAGCAATTTCTGAACCTACCTGAGCTGTATCTCCATCTGTAGTTTGTTTTCCACATATAATTAGATCTGGATTGGATATCTTTTTAATACCTTGAGACAAGGTATAAGAAGTTGCAAGTACATCAGCTCCACCAAATTTTCTATCACTTATTATTGCTCCTTCATCAACTCCCATAGAAAAACTTTCTTTTATTACTGTCTTTGCTTGAGGTGGTCCCATGGTTATTGCTTTTATAGTTGCATTATTTTCTTTTTTAATTCTTAATGCAGTTTCTAAGGCAAATAAATCGTAAGGGTTCATCTTTGAATCTACTCCATCTCTTTTTAAAACGCCAGTTACTGGATCAACTTCAACCATAGTTGTTCCAGGAACTTGTTTAACACATACTAAAATTTCCATTCTTCTTCCTCCTTAACTATTTAACAATTACAGATACGCCATCTGGAATGACAACTACCTTAGCATCTTCACCTTTTATTTCATAAGCCAAATTTAGAGCTTCTTCAAAATTATAAGCATGTTTCATATGCATACTTGTAATCATTTTTGGGTCACATTCATCAGTAACCATTATTACAGTGAATTTATCTAAAATTCTTGCTAATATTTGAAATTCCCATTGATCAGGAACTGTATCTTCTTTTTTAACATTTCTAACATTTTTTAATATTTCTTTTGGTGATGATGCATTTGCCACATTATCATAGAAAGACTTTCCTCCATGACCATCATTACAAGCTGCCACCATTATTATTACTCCACCTTCTTTGCAAGTAGCTTCAGCTGCTGTCATCCCTTTTACTGATTGATAAATATTTTGATCTAGAGGATATCCTCCATTTGTACTTACAACTATGTCAGCTGGAATTTTATCTATTTTTGATAATTTAGTCACAAATTCACACCCTTGCTTATGTGCTTTATCTACATCTCCTGCAAAAGATGCTATAACCTTTTTATCCTTATCAATTGCCACATTAACTATAAAAGCTAATTTTGCAGTTTTTGCAGCATATACCATATCTTCATGAATAGGATTATTATTCAAAGTTCCAGTTCTTGAATTTTCACTATCTATAAACTCACTACAGTGGTTGTACATTATAGTTTTTGCAGATGCTATACCAGGAAGGATGCTTTTTCTTCCACCTGAAAATCCTGCAAAAAAATGTGGTTCTATAAATCCTTCTGCCACAAGTA
The DNA here is from genome assembly GCF_036812735.1 of Terrisporobacter glycolicus ATCC 14880 = DSM 1288. Taxonomy (NCBI): domain Bacteria; kingdom Bacillati; phylum Bacillota; class Clostridia; order Peptostreptococcales; family Peptostreptococcaceae; genus Terrisporobacter; species Terrisporobacter glycolicus. Next base: position 2,495,277 of record NZ_CP117523.1, read on the forward strand.
ATTCTGCCTTGGCAGCTAATTTATTTATATAAAAATCTCCACCAGAGGGAAGTACCCCCATTTTTATCATGTCTTCATCATTTGTAGACTTATGCATCACAATTTCTTCTTTTTCAACTATTTCTTCACCTAATTTGAAAATTAATTCTTCTTTTGTGCTAGGTCTATGAAATCCTGTAGCAACTAATATTTTAATTTTTGCATTTGGATTTCCTCTTCTAATTCTTTCTAAAATTTGTGGCATTATTACACGACTTGGTACTGGTCTAGTATGATCACTTGTTATAATAACAATATTTTCTTTACCTTTTGCTAATTCTTCTAATCTTGATGTGCCAATTGGATTGTCTAAAGAACTCTTTACAATTTCGCTCTCACTTTTTGTGACGATAAAATCATGTGATTTAGAAACTAAAATAGCTTCTAAGTTTTTATCTTCTATTTCTAGATTCATACCTTGTTTTGAATAAGGTACTTTTATAATTGTCATAATACTTTCCCCCTTAAAATTAAAGCCCAAGTATAGGTAAAAACCTACCAAAATATACTATTAAACCAAGTATGATTACATATCCTAAACAATACTTAACTGTGGAACTAAAAATCTTTCCTTCTTGACCAATTAATCCTGTTGCAGAAGTGGCAATTGCTATACTTTGTGGTGAAATCATTTTCCCAGCTGTAGCACCAGCCGTATTTGCTGCAGCAATCCAATAAGGATCTATTGATAAAGATTTAGCTGCTTCCACTTGTAGCCCTCCAAACAAAATATTTGCTGAGGTATCACTACCAGTAACAAATGTTCCTATAGCTCCAAGAAGCGGTGAAATTAACGGATAAAAACTTCCTGTTATTGCACAAAGTCCAAATGATATTGAACTAGTCATACCACTATGTGACATAATCTTTGATATGGCAACTATAGACATTATAGTAATAAATGATGTTTTTAATTGTATTACTGTATTTTTAAATACTTTTGTCATATATGATAATTTTATTTTTTGAATAAATCCTGCAATCACTGTTGCAATTATAATCATCATACCAGGTGTATTTATCCAAGAAAAACCTGTTGTAGAAGTAGAATCCCCGCTGTATATATGAAAATTACTACTAAATTGTCCTACAAATGAATTTAAACTAGGTACTAAAGGACTTGTTATTAAAATTAATGTACAAAGAAGAATATAAGGCAGCCAAGCTAAAATTCCTTCTTTAGCTGATACTTTCTTTGCTACTACTTCAGTATCATCATCTGTAGCTAAATCTTCTGATTTTTCTTCATTCTTATTCATAAATTTTGCCATAATAATTGTACATATCATGGAGCAAATGCTCCCTATAAGTGCTGGCAATTCAGCGCCCAAATATTTTGCTATAAAAATTTGAGGAATGGCAAAGGATGCCCCAGAGACTAAGGTAATAAAAAAAACACCTTTTACTGCTTTTATACTTCTCTCTGTTAAAATAACTAATAAAAATGGAATTAGCATTATAAAACCTGCAAGTTGTAGTGATGTGATATAACTTAGTTGAACAACATCCAGATTGGTAACTGTTGCTAGTGTTGTAACTGGTATTCCTATTGCACCAAATGCAGTAGGAACAGTATTAGATATTAAACATATAACTGCTGCAAAAATAGGATTAAAGCCAATAGATGCTAGGATACTTGCTGGTATGGCAACAGCTGTCCCATATCCAGCTACAGCTTCAAGAAATCCTCCAAATCCCCAAGCTAAAATTAAAACTTGAATTCTGTTATCAGTAGTTATACTAGACAGCATAGTTTTCATAACATCCATTGTTTTAGTTTCACAAGCAAGATTATAGGTAAATAAGGCTGCAACTATTACCAAAAGTATTGGCCAAAGTGCAATGACTACCCCCTCTATTGAGGCTGTTACTCCATCAATAATAGGCATTTCCCAAAATATTATTGCAATTAGTAAACTTAGAAACGCAGTAAACAAACATGTCTTATATGCTGGCAGTTTTAGTACACCTAAAGATACTATTAGCCAAACTATAGGAACTAAAGCAATAAGAAACAAAGCATATTCATTCATCATTATATTCCCCCTTGTTTATACTGGTCATTCCAAAGGTGGTCAGTGGTATTACCACTTTTATATTTAAAGTTTATTCTAATTTTTTTCAAAAAACAATAATAGTCTGAAATTTAACAATATTTTTTATATTTTCATAATTTATTTTAAGACATTATTTGTCAAAATTTTCTTCAACATACTTCATATGGGCTTCCATGGCTTTTAAAGCTTCTTTTTCATCTTTTTTTATTATTCCATTGCAAATTGCATGGTGCTGACTTAATAAAAATTTATCAGCCATATCATTTTGGATAATTTCAGATCTGGCATCTTCAATAAATCTTTCAAATAACATGGATGCTGTATTAAATAAACTTTCTATTAAACAGTTTTTGCTCATAGATGCTACTTTATTATGAAACCTTTTGTCTAACTCAACTAAAATTTCATTTCTATTTGAACCTGTACTTTCTTCTTCCATTTCTTCTATTATACTAATCAATTCTCTACAATCCATAACAGTTGCTCTAATAGCTGCAAGTCTAGCGTTTTCTACTTCTAAAACTTTTCTAAGTTCAAAAATATCTTTATACTTACCATTATTTAATTTAAACATCATAGACAAAGGTTGTAGTAACGATTTATCAGTATTCGAGCAAATAAAATTTCCTTCTCCATGAACACTTTCTACTACTCCCATACTTTCTAATACCCTTAATGCTTCTCTTATAGATGTCCTGCTTATATTCATAAGCTCTGATAATTCTCTTTCTGATGGTAGTCTATCCCCTTTTTTTAATTCACCCTCAATTATATTTTTTTGTATTTGTTCAATTACTTCCTCGTAAACCTTTTTGTTTGATATACTATTAAACATAAAATTCCCCCCATTGTATGCTATTTCGTCATAATTAAATTATATATTATTTTTTATAAAAATGAAAATAGGTAAGAATAAAAAAATGTCATTTTATTTAGAATATTGTTGTATTATTTCTGTATAAAATATTAATTTAGTAAGATAGATTAAAAGTATTTTGTATACTTGCATTAATAATGTAGCTTTTTACATTATTATCCATTATTATGAGTAATAATGAATTAAATATTTTTATAGTTAAATAAAGGGGGATAAATTATGAAAAAGTATATTTGTGATATTTGTGATTATGTTTATGATCCAGAAATAGGTGATCCTGATCATGGCATAAACCCAGGAACTTCATTTGAGGATTTGCCAGATAATTGGGAATGCCCTTTATGTGGTGTTGGTAAAGACGAGTTTTCTGAAACTGAATAATTAAAATTATAATAAAAAGAGTATATCAATTTAATTTTGATATACTCTTTTTATTATAATTTAGTTTTATATATGTCCTTATCTTTAATAGTTTGTTACAAAAATAATTATATATTTATATTTTCTACTTAGTATAATATGCAATACCAATACTCCCAGTACCTACATGAAGACCAATTACTGGTCCTATAGATCCAATTCCAACCTTTTTTCCCAACTTATCTTCCAACAGCATTAGCTAATTTTGAGACCTTCTTCTTCACAATTAATATGATGTACAATAACATCTCATAACCCTTTAGATTCTATATCATTTCATACAGTTAGTCTTTGAATCTATTATGCGTATATCTACTTCAGGATAATATTCTATTATCCTATTTGCATTTGAGTATGTACCACTCATTTTTGATAATAAAAATATTTACTATTATATACTGAATTTGTTTATAAGATTAAGTTAAGCCCCAAAGGGACTACTTCTTAATCTCCTACTCCAAAATCCGTATTGTTAAATAAAATCTCTATCTTAGGATCATCTATTAAAAACTTATATTTTTTACTAAACCAAGCAACTAATTTTTCATCTCTTTTTACTTTAGAAGAATTATTAATAAAAACATTAATAGTTGCATGTTCAAAATACTTTTGTACAATTTCCATATCTTTATCTATCATTTCTTTAGTTTGACCTTTTATTCCTACCATAATACACGGAGAATCAAAATATTTTTTCAACTCTTCGACTGTCTCAAATTTTGCATTTTTATTAAGATATCCATTTCTAAAGTCATTGTCAAAAGTCTCCACACCTATCTTAAATGTTATAGGTATTTCAAAGAAATCTCTCATTTGCTGAATTTTATTTTTATATATCCAATGACTTTCTAAAAATAATCTTTCAATTTTCTTTTCTTTGATTATTTCCTTTATTTTAAATAAAGTATCCTTAGGAATTTCAAAGCAACTACCTGAATTTATTACTTCCAATACTTTGTATTTACCAGTAACATTTTCTAATACTTCAAAATTAAGCTTATTTATCTCTTCTTCATCTTTAGAGTTATCTAATATATAATCACAAAAGCTACATTTTCCCCATTTACATGGAAAAGCTTTAAGTAGCACTATTTCACGTTGATTTTTATTTATTACTTCACTATATCTATCCATGTTGTTCATTCACCTTCTGCTTAAATGATAATTTATAACTTTTAGGCAGTGCTGCTACACCTAAAGCTACTAAAACTACAGCTAAAAATTTATCTGCATAATCTGTACATACTTGAGTTATAAATACGCTAATTACCAAAGGTACGTTAAAATGACTTAATATTTGTACTATATAAGAAGAACCAGAAGATGTGACTCCTTCAAATAAAAATGCTGCAATTACTGCACTTATAATACTTGTTGGTAAAGTAAATATAAATACTCCAAATGGTGTTTTTTTCCCACTCAAAAATCCTTTATCATACATTAATCCTGCTAAAAGCCCTGTACTTATTTGTACTGGAGCAAAATACAATGAATATGGATCAAATGTCATTCCACTTACTAAACTGCCACATACGCCAGTCATAACTGCAAATCTAGGTCCTAATAAACAAGCCACTAATATTGTGCCTATGGAGTCTAAATAAATAGGTAATCTTAATGTTAATGCTATTAATGCTCCTATTATATTTAAAGAAATTCCCATTGCCATCAAAGTTAAATTTCTTGTATTCATACTCTTATTCATTTTTATATTACCCCCTGAATCGTATCTATTTCATTTTCATATCCTTTAAATATTCTTTTTAAGAACATTTTCATAAAAGCTTTTTCATCTACTTCTGTTAAAACATAAGCATTTGAATTATTTTTGTAAAAGTTAAATGAGTCTACTATAGATTGACCTATAGCCACTCCATCATGGACTACTTCTACATAAGAATCAAAGCCCTTACATAAATTTCTATCAATGAAATATGCCACTGCAAGAGGATCATTAATTACACATCCTATTATGTGCTCTTGTTCCCAATGGAAATCTATATAAAATCTTGTTATTTCACTTATAAATTTTGATTTTTCCTTATCAAGTCTATTTATAAACTCAATAATATTTGGTGTTAAAACTATTTTCCTAGTTACATCTAGGCCTACCATATGAATTTTTTTAGGTAAGTTTTTATAAACATAATCAGCTGCATGAGGATCTACCCAATAATTAAACTCTGCAACTGGTGAACAGTTTCCATGTATCCTAAAGGCTCCACCCATAGATACAAATTCGTCTAAGTTATTGAAAACTTCTTTATTCTTCATTAAAGCTTTTGCAATATTAGTCATTGGCCCTAAAGCTATTATAGATACTTTTTTATTGCTTTTTAAGGTATCAATAATAAAGTCTACTCCTCCGTCTAATATTTTCTTGTTTACATCTTCATAGAAATTCTCTCCTATACCATCTTCTCCATGAGTATCTTGCGCTGTTACAAGTTCTCTTTGTAATGGGGATCTTTCTCCCACATAAATTGGTATATCAAGCCTTTTTGATATTTGAAGTGCTTTTGAAGCATTTTTTGCTCCAATATCTGCCGGTACATTACCGCTACAGATTGTAAGTCCTACAACTTCCAACTCTTTGGAATTTAAAGCTAGAAGTATTGCCAGGCAGTCATCTATACCTGGATCACAATCAATTATTACTTTTCTTTTTTCCATATCTTATCTCCTCTCAATCTTTCTAAAGGAGATCCTATACGCTTTTTGCACAAAAAAGCCGTATCTAAGGATTAACTTAAATACTGCCACTAAATAAGCTAACCTAGTTTTTTATACTTGGAGGATCTCGAACAAGTCCTAGATTATTTCTATAACCTAGTATTTTCAATTGTTTTACTATTGTAAAATCACAATTGTCTAGTATTTCGTCTAGTCTATTAAAGTTATCCACAACTAAACAATTAATATTCTATCATAATTTTATGTCTAATCCAATAATTTTATTATTATATTTAATATAGTAATATTTTTTAAATTTAGGAATATTTCCATGGTCAAAAATCATACTCTATATCAAGTGTATTTAATAAACGTAGTGTTCTAAAACTCGTTTTAGATATTGAGTACACGTTTTTGATATTGGTTAGAGTTTATAGGATGAGTATGTGCTTTTATACATATACTCACTTTTTATGTAAATTTATATAATTATTATATAAAAAAGCTACCTATTAACTAGGCAGCTTACATATAAAGCTTGAATATCCAGTATTCTCATTTTTAATTAAACATAAAGCATGATATCTTTCTAGCTCTGTTAAATCGGTTTCAGTATATCCATCCTTTTCAAAATATACCGATAAGCCTTTATATGCTTCTGGATCACATCCACTAATTAGTATAAAACTTGCCCCACTTGATAACAGTGACTTTTTACATTTAGCTGTTAGTTGATCCAAGTAATGCATAGCTAATGTAAATGTCAAATTATATTTCCTGTGCTCTACTAATATATCTTCTAATAATAATTGTGCATGAGGACATTGATGCAATTCGTTAATAAATACTTCTGTTTGTATATTTTTATCAGCTTCTTGTTTAGCAATCCATATCTTTTGCAGGTAAAAAGTACACATTAAATCCTTCAACATTTTACTCTTAAATGACTTATGAGGTATTTTTATTAATACGACTTTTCTTTCGTTCATAGCTTTTACAAAATCAATATTATTCGAACCGTCTTTCATAAAAGCTTTTTTAGTATAAAAACTAGCACTTTTTAATTTAGCTATTCTATCTAAAATTCCATCTATTTTACTATCGTAATTTTCAACATTACCTTTTTTATCTGTTTTATCTAATTCTCGTAAATCTTCTATTTCTTCTGATAATTCTATCTTACCTTCTTTATCTAAATTATTAATTATATTTCTTCTATAATCTGGATTCTTTAATATATTTATTATTTCTTTAAAGCTACTATTTACATTATTGTAAAAAGCTACTATTCCAGCACAATACAAGTACCTTAACATTCTAGGTGATAATTCACTTTTAACATCATTTATAGTATCAAGTAATAATTCGAATTGCTGTGCTTTTTGCATAGACACTTCTATTTTAACATCTAAACTATCATGAGGTTTATATGTTAATTCATTAATTAAGAATGCCTGTAATTCATCATCTCTATTAGTATTTATTTCAATAAGCTTTTCGTTTGGTACTCTTTTCTTTATATCATCTGCTAATTGGCATACATCTATATAATCAATTACAAACAAAGATCTGTTAGATTTAATTATGTCCTCTGATAAATTACCCATATAATAATCTTTCCCAGCTCCTTGGCTTCCCATTAGTACCCTACTCATTCTTTTCATTTGTTCATCTGTAGAATAATATACTTCTTGTGTATTTTCTTTATTTTTTACTTTTCCTATCCTTATTTCTCCATCCTCTAAACATTTAGGAGCTTTAAGTTCTAATACTTTATTATGCTCTATCATGTTAAACTGTTTAATAACATCTGTACTAGGCATATTTATAAAATTGCTGCATTCTTCTACTGTAGTTTTATTTACATTCACATTTTTTATAACTGTCTTTTTTATATCTATATTTTTAGTTATTTGGGTTACGATTAAGCTATTATCATCTTCTATACTCTTAAAAGTATTAGCTAAAGTGTTAGATAATTCAACCTCCCTTGATTTATCATTAGATTTAGCTAAAATTATAGTTTGATTTTCGCATATAGCCTTCTCGCTCTTTCTTTTAGTACTATAAGATATTTCTTTTTTTAAATGATTAAACATACATTGGTTATCATTAGAATTTGATACCAGACAATTTAAAAGGTCATTTATAAAGTTGATTAAAATTTTAAGAGAAATTACTCCATAGTCTTTTATATTTTTTTGTTTTTTTAGATTTTCACCCTCTTGAAACTTTTTAATTGACTTATTATATACTTTATTCTTAAAATAGTTGGATTGATTTTCACTTGTAGGTATGAAATTATAAAATATTCCTACTTCTTCATTTTCTTCTAACATTGATGTAATACTCATGTTAGCATTCAATAAATCATTGTTCCTTTTATCTACAGCTAACGATAAACTATCATCGTATTTATAATGAATATCATATTTAGTACATGAGTTTATATCTATTGGAAGCTTATCGACTTCTTTTATCTCTATGTTTTTCCATATTTCTTTAAATTTAACTTTAAATTGATTTTGGAATATCTTCGGAATTATAAAATAGAATTGAACTTTATCTTTAGTGATGTGTATATAGAAGCTTGCTTTAGGTCTTTCCTCTATTATTAATCTTTTACTAGCTTGACTTATATATTTATTAGTCTTTTTGAACATCTTGTTTACTAATGCCGCTATTTGTTCTGTATTATTATTTCTATTTGATTTAGTTACGATAAGTTGTAAGTATATATATTCGCACTTTTTATATTCAAAGTAATCACTCACCTTCATAGACCTAACTTTTCCAATAATTACATTATTAAACACGGCATATCACCTTCGATAATATTTGAATAATTATATATACTGCAGGCATCATAAAACCTATACTTTTACCTTTTTCCCAACCGAATACATATAATACTAACGCTATTAATCCTACTACCACCAACCAGTCATAACATACCATGCTAATAGTTTCTAAACACTCACTACCAAATTGAACTAAAAATGATTGTATTTTATCCACAGTAATGCCCTCCTATTAAAATTTAATCATATCAAATAATCTTGGATATAGATTTAATACTATATAGAAAATGAAATATTGAATACCTTCACTAAACGCTTCTTTTAAGTTAGCTCCTTGCAGCATTTCTTGTGTCATACATATTATACCTTTACCTAAACAACCATACTTAGCAAATATTAATACCATGTGTATTATTTCAAAAGCTACAGATCCTAATCCTAAATCATTATTAGCTGCAAGAATAGGTTTTGGAATTATTACCGCTAATAAAAATACTAATTTTGCATATTCTTTTTTATTTTTCTTTAGTTTTCCTAAAAATTTATCTATTGTACTCAACTCTTGCAACTGTCTGTATTCTGAAAATGTATAAGATTTCATGTTTAAACCTCCTTAAAATTGTATAAACTATAACTACAAAATTATAGGACGGTGAATGCATATGGGTGAAGCTATATTTTGGTTTGGATGTGCTCTTGCTTTAGATATTATAGAAAAGACTTTCTTTTAATAGAAGGGTTTTTATAAATTATTATAGAAGTAATAATAGAATTGTATTTATATGCAGTTCACATACCTTTGAGCTCTATGGATGGCGGTCCTGGAGCTCTTTTACTATTCGCTTTTTTCTATTTCTCTTTTCATTTCTGCTTTCAAAACTTGTTTAATATAGTTACTTTTTCCGTAAATTTCAAATTTACTTTCCAACCAATCTAGCAACATTTTATCATCTAGTGTACTTGTTTTAAAAGATACTGGTATCACTATAGGTTTATTATTTCTATTTGCCATAACTATCACCTCTCTAAAATTTATTCTATTGTTAATTAAATAATTCTTAAATATTATCTAATAATTAGTTATACAATTTTTAACTAATATCCTTTACTTTTTATCTTGTTAATTAAATATATGTTAATGTTAGTTAATTGTTACATTAAAATTATAAAAGAATTATTTATTTTTTTATTAATGTTAGTCAACTCTTGATTAATTATTTCATATACATAAGTAAATAAAAATTTATGAGGAGGATATATAATGAAAGAATATAAAGTTAGTTGGACTGATATTAGAGGTAATGAGTTCTTTAGCGAAGAATATGGATATGATGAAGCTTTACAACTGTATAATGAGATTTGCGCTGATAAAGTTGATAATGAACAAATAGAAGCTCGTTTATACAATTCAGATATACTTTTAAAAAGATTTGATAATATAGAAAATAAATACTATAAAATGTAGTATTTTTGACTAGAGATTAACTTCTCTAGTCTTTTCTGCTACTATATTAAATAAGGGGTGTATATAATGAAGAAAATATTAAGTTTTATAATAAGCGGAGTTATTTGTATTGGTTTATCTGGGTGTACAAATAATGATAGTACTACTAAAGATGAAACCAAAGAAGATACAAAAGTTGAACAAAATAAAGATGATAGTAATGAAAAAGAAACTGATAAGTCATCAAATAAATCTCAAAAATCATCAGGTGAAACTTCTTCTGAAAGTAAACCTTATACTAAAACAAATAAAAAATCTACTAAAAAAGAAAATCAAGATGAAAATATTAAAGATGGTACTCACTTGGGTAAAGAAGGTAAAAAACAAGATGAAGGCTATGTTTATGATCCTGATACAGATACAAGAGATAAAGAGTATTGGGATAGCTTTAAAGAATATGAAGATAAAAATACAGATGAACAAAAAACTAAATATTATATAAATGGAAAAGAAGTAACTTATAAAGAATGGTTAAAATCTAATAAAAAAGCTCAACAAGGTGAAGAGTATTGGGATTCTAACAAAGAATAGCAAAAAAGGTTGGTAAGGAACTTTATTTCCCTACCAGCCTTTTAAAATTACACTATAACATGGATTATTAAAATTATGGACATACTTCAAAGGTCCTATACATATTATAATAGTACCTATATTTAAAAATTATTTTTATTGTGTCAAAGGTGGTCACCGTAATGCCAACTTATTTTTTATTACTTCACATATCTACTACTAGATATTATTGTAAAAATTAAAAATTAGTTGGTATTTTTTTACAAAACTTTTGACGGGACGTCATAAAAATAATATAATTATAGTATGGAAGGAGGAAAAGAAATGGCAAACAAGAGAGGAGTTAGAAGAATAAATAAAAAAAGAAATAAAAACCAAAACTCAAACTTAGATACAGCGCTAACAGTAGTAAGCATAATCGTAGGAATTACAAACATGGTAGTAAATATAACGATTATAATTACTTTTCTAAGTAAGTAGTGCCAAGAGGGCAAAAGCCTTCAAGGTATGGATTTATTCCTTTAAAAATATTATATGTCATTTCTTACAAAAATAAAATGCAAAAACTAAAAATAATAAACTTAATAGTTAATATTATGTCTCTAATTACATCTATAGCTGTATTAACTAAATTACTGGGGTGGTGGTAGAACATGGAAGAAAGAGAGTTGAATATATCTTTTAGTAAATCCGGTAGTGGAAGTTATACTCCAAGAATTTCACTTCCAGCTACCTGGATAAAGGAAATGGGTATCGATGTTGAAGATAGAGAAGTACTTGTTTCTTTTGAAAATGGAGAGATAACAATTAAAAAAGCAAAATAATTGCAAAAATAGCTAGGGCAAAAATAGCTAGGAAGGATTTAATTATCCAACCTAGCTATTTTATTTATACTAATTTTATATACTTACTACTAGTATTGATATATCCCATGTCACCTTCTACCCAAATAGAAGCCCAGCCATTAAGAACATATCCTACTTCTATAATATCTCCTTCTTTTAATTTGAAGTCGTATTTACCAAGTTTTCCATTCTTATCTGGTCTTGATTTCCTTACATTAAGTGTAGGAGTTATTACTATTGCTTTCTTGTTGTAATCTCCATTTTTTAACTGTACATATTTTTCTTTCGAATATACTAAATTAGTAAACCAATCCCAAGTATAACCTTTCCATTTAGCTCTTAGTTTACTTGGACAATTTTTCCCACTCCAATAATTATGTTGCACAACTTTTTTAACTGTTTTAATCTCTGCTAATATAATTTTTACTAATTCAGCTGCATTCTTATAAGCTTTTTCTTGTAATGTTTTATCATCGTATTGAACAACTTCTATACCTATACTAGTTGAACTTCCTGTTCTATTCCCTGCATGCCAACAAGTTCTAAATAAGTTTACACACTGCATTATTTTTGTTGCAGATACACAAATTTGAAAAGATGCTTGTTTTCTACTTGTATCACTATTGCCATTCTTTAATGATTTATATATTTGCTCTGAACTCACATTTGGCATATCTGTCTCATGTATTGTAACAGATGATGGTGTAAATGATACATAAGGTATCATCCATCCTTTTTTTAATAAACCAGAACTATCAACAATAGCAGTTCCTATTTTAGATCCATTCTTTATTACTCCATTATTAATATAACTCATATTATTTATCCTCCTTATTGATTAATGTAACAAATAATTGATGTAATCCTGTACTTGCAAGACCGCTAAACATACCCCCTAGTATTACATCTGGACTAATTATTTTAACTATCCATACATTAAGTACCACGCCTAAAATAGCCATGATTAAAGGTATATACTTATTATCTAATGAAGGAAAACTATTCTTTAATACATACCCAACACATACACATATACCTACTATAACTAACACTACATAATCATTTAAAAAAGTTAAATCCATAACCTTACCTCCTAATTTATATTATCTAATCTATGATGAGCAGATTTACAGCTCTGCTCTACTACTGCCATTCTCTCAATGAGATTGTTATGCTTATCTACTCTGTTGCTAAGAACTGTTATATCTTCTTTTAAATCTTTAACTTGTTCCTGCATTACTGCAGTATTTTTGTTATTACTAAAATAGGAACCAGCTAAGGTTCCCACGAATGCTAATATTGCTATTATTATTTCATTGTTCATAAATACCTCGCTTTCTTTGCATTAAAAATGGGCCTAATTAACTTAGGCCCTTTTGTTTTATAAGTTTTGTAATCTATATATCTTTTTAATGTATGATATCCCGTGTCGAGTTGTTCTTAAGTTATCAATATCTAACTCTTTTCCTCCTATGATTTCTAAGTTTACTTTACCTTCTTCTTTTAATTCCTTCATACACTTAGTAAATAGTTCTCTACTGATATTAAAGTTATTTGGGGTTATATTATTCCTCATATTAGGGATTTCATTAAATCCTTCATCTATTATATCGATGAGTATTACATCTTTTATGGTTAGTTCTACCTTTTTCATAATTAATCCTCCTAATATCATTTTTTCAAATATTTCTATTTATTAGGAGTATATTCCTTCTATATTGATTTAATTAATATCGCTATAACAAATAAAGCTATAATCAGCATAATGGTAAGACTTGCTATATAAAGAAATAAACTTCCTATTAAATTCAACCACATCACCTCAAGTATGAATATTAACAACTTGAACATAATCAATACATATCCTACTATTGATACATTCTCATTCATAAAAAATATTCTACCATCAATAACAGATTCCTCTTAAGAAAGAAATTTTTATATTTAACTTTCTTTATATAAAAAAGGACCTAATTAATTAGATCCTTTTGTTTTATAAGTTTTGTAATCTATATATTTTTAAATGTATGATACCCCATATCGAGTTGTTCTTACGTTATCAATATCTATTACCCTTCCTGCTAAGATTTCTAAATATATCTTTCCTTTTTCTTTTAATCCCTTCATATACTTAGTAAATAGGTTTACTTTATTTTAAACTTAGGATCTGCTATATAAGCCTATTTGTTAATTCTAAGTAATTTATTTAAAAGTTCATCATATAATTCTATAAAGTTTATAAAAGGAGTGATAAATAAATATGCCTAATATTCCTAACCCATATCCATATCCTTGTATTATACCACCACCAATGTACAACATGTACTCATACCCTTTTTGGAGTAACCAAGAAATGTATAATATGTATCCATACCCTTTTGAGTACACTAAGTCAATATATAAAAGACCTGATCTTATATTAAAAGATTATGGTCCAAATCCTATTGTCTTTAATATTGAATATACAACCAGACAGAATAATACTTTCCGTACAGTCTTGTGGACAGGGAATCATTTGCAAGTTACTCTAATGAGTATTGATATTGGTGATGATATAGGTCTTGAAGTTCATGCAGAAGGAGATCAATTTATAAGAATCGAAGATGGTGAAGCGCTTGTTCAAATGGGCGATACCCAATATAATCTTGATTTTGAAAGAAAAATCTCTGCTGAATATGCTATTCTTATACCAGCTGGCAAATGGCACAATGTTATAAATAAAGGAAATAGACCACTTAAACTATATGCTATTTATGCTCCACCTGAGCATCCCAAAAATACAGTACATCTAACTAAATCAGATGCAGAGGCTGCTGAATCTAGTAGAAATTAATTTAGATATTAATTAATTGCACAATATAATAGGAGCTGGATAATTTACCTTATTTAGCTCTTATTTTAATATAAAAAGCTATTTTTCTAGGGAATCAAAAGGTTTCAGCTTGATAATCTGTATATAATCCTCAAGATTTATTATCTTTTTTGTTTTTTATCTCTTAATAATGGCCTTTTATTAAAAATTTTTTCATCAAATTCCTATTTATCTATATGGCATCAAAAACATTTTTATTTCGCATCATTTACCTATTGAAAATAAAAAAAGAACTATTCTACAATTAGTTCTTCATGCCCAGCATCTATTAATAATATTTTGACTTGTTCTTTGAGTAATTTAGGTACTTGTGTATATTTCTTATTTTCATCTATTATTTCTTGCATCCATAGTTTTGCTATCATACCAATCCACCTTATTGTCCATCATATACAACTTGACTCATTTCCAGAATACACTCTTTTAGCATAGTATTCTCATATTGCAGTTCTTTGATTTTTTCTTTCTCGTTTAATCCTGGTTGTGCGGGTTCATCCATTTCATTTCTTGCTCTAATCTCTTCTTCTGATAATCCGCAGTTATCGTATTCTCCATTAATTCTCATAAATACCTCCTTAATTATTGATACCAAATTGTTACAGTAGCGCTACCTTTACATACGCTATAGTGAGATTTGTCGTATGCAGAACGTAAACCAAATCCTTTACAAACGCCATCGCTTATAGCTTTTAATACAGTTGAATTAGTTATTGTTACAGTTGTTGAAGCACCTACGGACAACCCAAATGATTGAGAAAAACCATCTATATAATCTGGCATACCACCTGGTCGGGAACTGTTCTTATGAGCTTTTAATGTATGAGTTACGCTTGAAGAAGTCCCTCCAGAAGTCCTCGATACTTTTATAGTTACTTTTGTTACAGTTTTGCCTTTTAATTCTGCAAAATTGGAACTAAAGAACCATGCTCCATTACAGTCTCCATAACCGTAATCTCCCTGTCTTACAGTATTATCTTTTTTCCAAGAGTTGTATACTGAACTTCTGTAAGTATCTCCATAGTTGCTAGTATAAGATACCTTATACGTTGTTGGCGTAGGTTTACTGTCATTATTCCCACCAGTTGCAGTACCTTCAAAGGTTGCGCTGTGATATTTAACTGTAGCACCACTAGATTCGTATGTATTTGCAGTAACCCCACCAGTATGCTTACCATTTGATAATCTAACTTGTCCGCCAGACACGGCAGTAAATCCATATTTGCTACCCTTGCCACCAGTTCCAGTAGAGTATAAAACGCCATTAGCATTTGCCCTAAATCCATGCATACAATTTATAGGCGTAACACCATTTAGATAAACATACCCTCCATCACCACAACATAATCCAACTGATTCTGTGCAGTCGTCTGCTAAGTTAGTAGCTGCATATATATTCATATTATACATGGCACAATCGCTACACGCTGTCAATGACACACTCGTAGATATTGAAGCATGAGCATACCCTTTATTTGGCATTACCTTTCCAGTAGATGCGTAATAATCATCTGCTGTTCCTCCAAAAAATTGGAAATGATGAGTACATCTATTTCCTCTCAAGAATCCATACAATTTTTTACCATTAAAAAATATTCTCATTCTTCCACCGTAAAAAAAATCAAAGTATACATCTTCCGTAGTATTTGTTTCAAGGGTTATACTCACCATTTTACCGCCTAAATTTTTAGGGCAAGCGTCCAAAGCTCCTTGCATACTTGCAAATATAGCGCCATCTTCAAATATACTATCATCATTTCCAGTACTACTATTTACAGAAACACTTACGTTACTTGTGAGCTGCTTTGTTATTCCGCTTGCTTCTATATCATTAACTATTAATTTATCAGTATTAATTTCACTTGCAGATAAACTCTGAAACCATGCATCACCACCATCAAATCTAGCAAGTTCATTTAAGCCATCGTAATCCAAAATTCTAAATACTCCATAGTCGGAGATACTATTATCCCCCATTCCTCCGAGCGTTAGTACTCCACCTTTTATTAGGTCAGCTACTAATTGCCCTGTTCTTGCATAAGTAACGTCGATATATATTTTTCCAGTATCGGGATCAGTATATATGAAATCATTTCCGTTTTCTGTTAATTTATCAAATATTTCTTGTTGAGATATATATTTATTGTCATATACTTTACTTATCGTATGCTCAAGCGTTATGGTTTCGTTACTGTAAGTGATGCTTACTCTTATTTGCAATATGTCTAAATTCAAGAAATAACTAGAGTTGTAAGCTATGCTTATACTAGAGCCTGTGCCTATGTTATTCCATGCGTCATTATAATAAGCCTGCCATTGATAAGTGCATGTCCCTGTCACTTCTGTAGCGCCCTTCATAGCCTTGCATTTTATAGAGATAGTCGCAGGAGTAGGGGCAGTTGTTTTGTCTAAATATTTCATAAGACTTTGCCCCGACAATGTCGCATTTAAAGGACTTATACCATTGCTTCCGTTAGAACCATTTGTACCAGCTTTAGATTTTGTCCAAGTAAAAGTCTTAGTAAATCCTATTCCATCTACAGTTATAGGTATATCAAACATGCCATAATCTGATAAATTAGTCCCCACATTAGCCACAATAGTTATGGTCGCTCCGCTTTTATTTAATGTAAGCCCTGGAATAGTAGGTAAAGTTCCTATAGTTGGAGTTATCTCCTTTGTTCCTTTGAGAGCTACAACTTTTGTTGTAGTAGTTATCGCACTTGGTATATTACCATTCCATTGACAAGGGAACGCGTGATTTTCGTTAGATAATACTATTGTATATCCCGAATCACCCTTAGCACCAGCTATACAAGTTGGATTAGTTTCTTTTGTATGGCCATTACCTAAAGTAGTAACAGTTTTCTGCCACATATACTTACCTTCTGTCCATTCTGGAGCAGTAGTTTGCCATGTTCCGCCTATTAATTCTGTATTTGATGTAGATAAATAAAACATAACATCTACGCCAGTCACATTATCTTCGGGAGCTAAATTCCAGTCTGTAACCTTATCAGATATTTGTGTCTTCGGCTTACCTATTTTTACTGTTCCACTAGTAAGCCCTTGTATATATAATCCTATACCAACGATACGTTTTATATCTTTACTAGATACAATTTGCTCATACGATATTCTTTTTTTATCGCAACTAAATGGCACATCACTTAGCTGTTGCCAACAACCTATGTAACCATAAGTACCATCGGTGAACTCAACATTTGTCTCAACACCAACTCTTTTACTTCCAGAAGTGTTGGTAGATATTGCATTGTCAGCAGTAATTTCCAAAGATGTTATTATTTTTTTACCTTTACTTTCATTATATCTAGCAATAAAATCGTCCGATATAGAACAAGTAGTTATATCCCTTCCATTTTCTATATACATATCTGATTTTAAAATGAAGTTTCTGTCACTAATTTGTAGTTCATTAACCGCTTCCCAAGACGTATCAACGGAGTAACCAACATATTCTACGTTATTATTGGTATATGTCATTTTTATTCTTGTCCATATATATTTACCAGGTTTCCATTGAGGACATGTAGTTGTCCAATTAGAATCAGTCTCACTTGGTTGATTTACTTTATCAGAAGATAAATAAAATTCTTCTTGAGTACTTTTAACTCCATTACCTTGTATTCCTTGACTTCCATCTGCTACTTTTACTAAAGTTATTTCATCGTATTTATCACCAACGCTACATCTAATTGTAATGCTTTTACTTCCTCCCCAAATCACGTCATTATGCATTATAACTATATTTGCATCTGTAGAAGACATACTAACGTAATTACTCATAGAAGGAGTTTTATATGACCAAACTCTGCTTGGGTTAGTTACACCAATAACAGAAGAATTAATAGTTATTACAGAAGGAGTTGGACTTCCTGCAAATCCATTAGCATATTTAAAAACTTGCTCACTATTAACTCTTACATATTTAGCGGGTTCACCAGCGGGACCAGGTAACCCTTGTTGTCCTTGAGACGGCTTATTCGTATCGAATCCACCTATCCACCAGTTACCATTATCACCTATCTCTGGAGTTTTGCCGTTTTCTCCATCTTTAGGTTCTCTAATTTTACTAGTAACCTCTTTGTAGTTACTTAAAGTACATTTATTCTTACTATTATCAGTTAATGAAATTTCAAGTTTACCAACTCTACATTCCAAAAGTATAGGAGGATTATAGTCATTATCTATAACATAGTTAGTATCTCCGATTGATATTTCTTCAAATTCTGTATCAGTAAGAGCCAAGTCAACTTCATAATCAAATTTAGGTTCTTTTACTTCCTGTAGCCTTTCCCAAGAGTGTAATAATAAATCTTGAGGATTATTGTCGTCACTTTCATATAATGATTTAATATACTTACCACGCTTATTAAATCTTTCATTAGCGCCTAAATCTACAATAAAGTCTTGTCCTTTTGGTTTATCCGCAGGCTTTCCATCAGCTTTTTTCCATTCTATATCCTTGAATGTTAAACCATCTTTACCAGTACCTATCATGGCACTTGCAAAGTCATACATATTTCTATTCCTTTTTATTCCTTCTACATTTTCACCATATTCAAAACGCTTGTATGTTTTACTTCCACGATAACCATTCTCGTAAACATCTATATAAAACCCAGTTACAGTATTACCATTGAAATCTACTCTAAATTCAATTTCTATATTTCCATATGTTTCGATATTATCTTGTATTATCTTATATACGTTAGCATATTTTTCATTTTTAACTTGCTGAATATTTGTGACTAGCGATGAACTATACCCACCTAATGACCAATTAGTATCTTGCAGCACTGTATTGAAAAATAATTCAACATTACCTTCAATTGAAAAAGGTTCACAATAATCAGTAAGCAACTCCAATCCAGCCATTTCACAATAACAAGTTATAATTTGACTTTCCTTGTGTTCATCGTCATTATCCATGATTTGAAATAACTTGTATTTGTCACCATATTTAAATACTATATAGTTGCCTAGTTGAAGAATTTCACTTGTAATAGAATTTGAATGTGTGGAAAATTCATAAGTTTCAGCTCCAGTGGCTAATTCTTGTATATATATATCATCAAAAAACGGAGCATTAGGAAACGCTCCGTTATTACTTAATATACCTATTACATTGAATTGTGGATCCATGACAAATATAGTATCGCATATTTGATTACTCATATTTATAGCCACCTTTCATTAAATGTTACCGATGTTGACAAGTCAATATCATCGCTACTAACTTTTATCGTATTTTCTCCTACGTCTAATCCAAAGAACTGTGAGCCAATATCTACCGCATCAGGGTAAGGCTTATCATTTAAATAAACACTGTTGTTATAACAATCAATACTTATAACGTCTCCTTCTTCAAATTTTTTAACATTCTGATATGTTGACGTTTTAGGATTAAGGTTTTTAACAGTAACATGATTGATAGCCATATCACATGCTTTTTCTGACGTTTCGGCAAAAGTTCCAAAATACGCAACAATGTAAGCAAGATTACCCGTATTACTGCCACTTATTTTAACTTCTTTTTTGC
Source organism: Terrisporobacter glycolicus ATCC 14880 = DSM 1288 (assembly GCF_036812735.1). NCBI lineage: Bacteria > Bacillati > Bacillota > Clostridia > Peptostreptococcales > Peptostreptococcaceae > Terrisporobacter > Terrisporobacter glycolicus. The sequence goes on from NZ_CP117523.1 coordinate 2,515,435, forward strand.
TAAGTAATTGTTTTACTGTTTTACCATCTTTGATTTTGTAAACCCATGCTTTCCATTTGCCGTTTTTTCTTTGTATACCTAACTTTCCGTAGAACTTTTCCCACGGACCATACTTACCACTCAATAATGCATCTTTAGTTACAGTTAGCTTATCTCCTCCACCTTCGTATCGTGTAATTGTCTTAGGCGCAGGAGCTACAGTTTTATCCTTCAAGAAGTCTTGAGATCCAACTTGTATCAGTGGATAAGTAAACTCATACCATTCGTTATCATCATAAAGCCCTATTCTAAATAACTTTTCATTATTAGCAGTATATCCGTATAGCTCAACCATTCCCACTTTGTCATCGGCTGTATCTGGCTCAATTTCATAGTCATAAAATGTATTTGATGCCGCAGTTAAATTAGCTACAGCTACATATCCCGAATGTCCCTTATACTTTTGAGCTAGCTTATAATAATAGCGTTCTTTCTTCTTGTCTGTAGGGTCAAGATACTTCTTACTAGTAATGCATCTAATTACTTGCCCTGTTTTTATAGTGCATTTGTCTTTAGAAGTTTTCTTGTAGGTACTTCTAATAGCAGTGCTTTTATGAGTTACAAAGTTCTTTCTAGTAGCAGTTACAGTGTTGCTACTCACACATTTTCTAAGATAATCCGTAGATACATATGCAGTCTTGCCTTTATACTCTATCTTAGCCCAGTGCTTAGAGACAGAAGAAGGATATACCTTTGTGTTTTTCTTTAATGCTCCTACTCTTCTATATCTAGTTCCTGGACCACTTCTAACGTTTAATGAGGTACATTTAACCTTGTAATAAGTTTTCTTAGAGCCACTTACAACTGTTTCAGTTTCATTATCTCCCGTATTTGGGTCTCCATTTTTACCTGGTGAATTATGTCTCATAACACACTCAACATAAAAATCCTTAACTTGAGCATTTAAGTTTTTTCTAGCACTTGTCCCATACCAGTTAGCACCAGAAGATTTACTTCCAAAGTCACCAGCCGTTATACCTGCTCCACTTTCAGTAACCGATAGAGTTCCATTTGTAGCCCTATCGCTATCAACACTTGAACTTCCAACAATCCAGTCTGTAGTTTGTTCGCAGTTATCACTTAACACAGTTGATTTTTCTTTTATAGTTGTGTAAGCTAGATCGGGATAAGTACCTACTAATATTTTCTTATGATTTGTCATGTTTTCAACTTGAACAAAATGACAATCTTGACTTAGCCCAATACCAATTACAGGGTGACAAATTGTATTTCCCTCATTAACACATTCTACAAGATAACTTCCGTCATATTGCTTGGCTTCCTCACTGTACGCAAAGGGCACATAACATATAAACTCAATTGTTATTGTTCCAAAGCCGTCACAAATCTTATCTTCTTCATAGTCACCGTCTGGCACAGCAAAGAAAAAACGCCCGCTATCGTCTATATATAGCGGGCATTCTGATTGAACATCTAAAGCACTTGATAATTCGTCCAATGCTTCTAAATATTCTTCCTCACTGGCTCTCTTAATATCTGCCTTAACCTTTATTGGCTTAGGGCCATATTTGAAGCCGTTATACTTTTCTCCATGTCTTGAAGATATATCTTTGGAGTAGTTAGTCCTTGAAGATATTAACGGTTTTTCTATACTAATTACATTTAAAATTTGTTCTAAATCAATATCATTAAAATTTAGCATCTAACTATCTCCTTTTTTTCTTTTGTTTCTTTCATCGCTTTTAGCAATGTGTTTTCGTACTGGCTCTGCAACAACTTCAATTATTTCTTTCTCGCCTATAATAGTTTTCATTATATTAGGTCTTGAGCTTAAAGCTTCCCCTAGTCTTTCTATATCCTCATTATTTAATCTAGCTTCGGTTGTATTGTAACTTTTAATATTGCTCGTTGAATTAGCATTAGCGCTTACATATATTCTAGACATCTCTGCATTTACAGCAGATTTCATTCTATTATTAAGCCCTTGAATCTGATTCATAGCAGTTTTGTATAGTTCAGGAGTTTTATTTTTAATACCAACACCAAGTCCCTCTGCATAGAACTCACCATATTCAGTAGTTACCTTTGAAGGAGAATTTATTTTAGCTACACTTTTTACTATTGCATTGACTTGAGCAACCATACTTCTTGCTGCGCTGACAGCGCTTGATGTCCCACTCCTAATACCACTAGCCAACCCAGTAGCTATATATCTTCCTGCCTCTTGAGATTGAACTCTAGCTACATTTTTTATACTTATCATTTGAGTCGTAAATGCATTTCTTGCTTCTCTTGATTGAGTACTTACTACTTTCTTCATGCTTATCATTTGAGTTGTTACAGCATCTCTAGCCTCTTTACTTTGAGTACTAGCAACTTTTCTAAGGCTTATGAATTGAGTTGTAAACGCATTTCTAGCTTCTGTTGACTGTGTTCTTGTAACGTTTTTAAGACTTATCATCTGTGTAGTCCCAATATTTCTAAGTCCAGATAAGCTTGTTTTACATCCATTATACATATCTGTCATAGATTGTTTACCTACACTAGCAAGACTTGTAAACGAAGTTCTCATACCGTTATACATTTGAGAAGCTGATTGAGTTCCTACTTCTGCTAATTTTGAAAATGATGTTTTAGCGCCATTATACATATTCGTTGCTGATTGCTGTATTTCTTTAGTTGCATCTTGTATAGATGTTATAGCTCCGTCTTTTGCTCCATTAACTACCTTTTCTCCTACTTTTTTCCCTTCATTTTCTATTTCTGCTGCATCTGCTTTTGGAGTTATAGCAGATAATAAATCTTCAAACCAGTCTTTTAAAGATTTTGTACCTGCATAATCTTCTTTTGCCCCAGAAAAACCAAGAGGTGAATTCCCAGAATCCTCAGCTTTAGTTGTAGCGTTTCCAGTTTCCATAGCACCTAATACTATTTGCGGTATTAGATTAATTTTAACTTTCCACTCTAACTTTTTAGTTTCAAGATACACCTTTACTGCTTCATTTGTTGCTTTGTATAAAGCATCACCTATATCACCTTTATTCTTGTCAAATGACTTCGATAAGCTATCTATTATACTTATAGCTGCATCACCTAAATCAGGAGCATTTTTACTTATAAACTCAGCACCTTGTTTTACAGCACTATCTAGTGCACCACTAATACTTTTTTTATTACCAGTTATACCTTTACATATATTTTTAAGCAATGAACTACCAGCATCAAAAAGTTTAGGTCCTTGTTTAACCACAAAACTCTCAATACCTTTAAAAGCATTTGACATTATCTTAGGTATATTTTTAAATTCACTTTTTAATCCCTTAGTAAATTTTGTAACAGCTCCATCTACATCTCCATTAAGAAGTAAAGTTGCACTTTCAGCCATTAAGTCGCAAAATTTACCTAAAGCAGGAGCACATTCACTCATTATAGATAGGCCTAAACCACTAAGAGCGGAACCTAATCTCATAATAGAACCTTTTAATGACTCATCTATTATCTTCTGTGCTTTTTCTGCTGCACTTTGAGTTTCTTCTATTGCTTTAATTGTTTTATTGAACTCATTTGGAGTAAGAGCACATAGCTCATTAATTTCTTCAATTGAACCTGCTAGATCTAATCCTGTTAATATAGCTTCTCTTTCTGCATCTGTTTTATCTCTCAATGAAGTAACTATATTTTTAAGTGACTTGTCGTAATTTAATGAGTTATCATCATTTTTTACTAATTCTATACCGTATTTTTTCATCAATACTTTTTGTTCCTCAGTAGCATTGTTCAACTTATTAAATACAGTAAATAAATTTTCAATATTTCCACTTGTTACTTTACCATCTTTGCCTAATAGAGAAATTGACTTAGTTAAATCTGTAGAACTTATATTAAGAGCATCTGCCATATCCTTCGATTCAGTAAATACATTATGTAATTCGTCCAACCTCTTAGCAGTTTGTTCTTCTGTCATTCCTGCCTTTTCACATTCTTTCTTCCAATAAGTCATAGACTCGGTAGAACCTTCAATGGCAGTTTTTAAATTTTTATAATCGCTTTCACTAGCATTTATAATCGCAAGTCCACCAGCCATGCCAGTTTTACCAAAAAGATTTTTAGCAGCTTCTGCTTGTTTTTTAAGAGGCAAACTACTTAGGCTTTTTCTTAAATTCTGCATAGTGGCATCTAAGTCAACAGAGCCGTCATTTGTTTCCTTCATTGAAATTCCATATTTTTTCATGGTTGTAGCTGCTTTATCTGTTGGAGATGCTAAATTTGTAAGCATAGTTCTAAGAGAAGTACCACTTATACTAGCTTTAATACCCACATTTGCAAGTAATCCAGTTGCTAAAGCTAAATCTTCAAATTGTACACCTAAACTTCCAGCTATGGGAGCGACATATGTCATTGTTTCTCCCATCATTTCAACAGTAGTGTTACTTTTTGTAATAGTAGCAGCAAACATATCTACCATATCTCCACAGTCTGTCGCACTCATTCCCATTGCTGTAATTGTATCTGTTACTATGTCTGATGTAGTACCTAAATCCGCTGAACCTATCTGAGCTAGTCTAAGTACAGAAGGTAATCCATCCATAGACTCTTTTGCACTCCATCCAGCCATAGCCATGTATTTAAGACCTTCTGCTGCATTAGTTGCTGTAAACTGAGTTTCTCTACCTAGCTTAGCTGTAACATCTAATAGTTGCTTAAATTCTTCTTTTGTAGCTCCAGATATAGCTTCTACCTCTTTCATTGTTGAATTATAAGAAGTATATTCAGAAATAACATCATTAATCGATGTCGGAAACTGTCCTATCTGTGCGAGAGAATCCCATATCTGCTTTCCTACATCAAGTGCTATTGAACCTATACTAGATAAAGCGCCTCCTACTTCTTTAAGTGCAGTAGTTCCTAATTGATGAAAAGCTTTAAATCCAGCAACTAAAGCACTTACTCCTAAAGTCGCTGTTTTTGCTGTTGGGGATATTTTAGAAAATTGATCTAGTAAACCTTTTAATCCTTTATTTGCAATGCCACTAAGCTCTTTAATTCCTTGTTCTATTCCTTTACTATCCAAGGCGGTATCTATAATAATTTGACCATCACTCATACATTTTCACCTCCTTGTTTTTAGGCATAATAAAAGCACCTACTAAAAAGTAAGCGCTTAATTTAAAATCTATTTAATTGTTAACCACTCCAGTTATGCTATTTCCACAATAAGGCTCTGGAAAACACATAGAGCAAAATCTTATACTTTTATATTTTTCTATCTGATTTAATTCATTGATATCTACTTCTTGAACATCTAATTTACTTCCAAGTGACTCTTTTTTACAAAACAAACAATCATAGTCTTTGTGAACATGTCCGCCATATATTTCGGAACCATTATAAAATGATGCATACACACTCATATTCGATATATCTATTTTGTCAGTCACTTTTTCAGTAGATTCAGTTTCAACTGCTTTACTTTGTAGTTCATCATTTTCTTCTTCGAGATTTGTAACTTTACTTTCTAATTCTGCTTTTTCTTGCGTTAATGTTTTTAATTGTTCTCGATAAGTATCTCTCTGACTACTAGCTCCACAGTATGCAATAAAGAAAAAAATAACCATTACTATTAATATCTTTTCACGTCCAGTTAATTTATTACTTAACCTTTTCTTCGGTATTTGTTTTCCTTCCTTTTCATCCATGATTTCCCCTATTGTTTTTACCGTATTTTGTTCCTTTTTAATATCACTTACTGATTTTCCATCTACTTTGCTTTCAAAATCGAAAAATTTCTTAAATGAACTTTTCATATAATCCCCTCCCTATATACTGTAATAGTATTATAGCGAAATCATTTTTACAACAGATTCTTTATATCTTTACCAGCTCTAAGAGCTTCATTTATAGCATCAACTTTTTCTTTCTCTTCCTTACTTATCTTAGTAGGTATTTCATATAAAGCCTTCATATTTTTATAAAATTCTTTTTCATCTTTATCTTTCACTTTGCTTAGATCTATACTTCTATAATTTAATATCTTAGAGAATTTACAATTTTCATTTAAAGAATTAAATAATGCTCTAAATTTCCACCAATGTAAATATTCTATATCTTGTAAATCTATATTGAATTGCTCTAAAAATGCTGAATATATATATTCTTGGTCGAAGTCATAATCATAAATATTTTTACTACTACTTGATGAGTAACTTTTTTTACTTCCTACGACTTCGTGTTCTTCTCTACCACACCTATAAAACCAAAGTAATTTATCTGTAGCTTCATCTTTATTATTCATGTTATTTATAATATATCTTAAATGCCTATTTTCCTCATTGTCATAATAAAGATTTATAGCTAACTTTGATTTTTCATCTTCTTCTATTTCTTTATCTAGCATCATTTTTTCAAATAAAATACCAGTGCGAAAGTCTGTATTAATAACAAACTTCGCACCAGCTATATTAACTAAATTAGGTAATTTATCAATAAGTATATTACACTCCATAACCTACATTTTCTTTCTTCTTTGAGCTCTATTTGGAGAATATTTATTTACTCTATTCTTCATACCCTCAACTTGAGTATTAGCATTTGCTATAACTTGTTCAAGCGCATCTAAACATATTCTTAAATTTACCTTGTCCCCAAATACATCTTTGTCAGTACCTTCACCAAATATATCGTTGAAAAACTTAAAAACTAATTTACATTGTTCTCTTATTATTTGAGATGTACTCGCATTATCTTCTAACGATTCATTTCCTTGTATAACCTCTTTTAATGCATCCTCATATTTTTCAGATGTATCTACATCATACACATCAAAGTCTAATTCAATTTCTTCATTGTTAATTTTTAATATCATAATTATTTAATCCTCCTAAATTATGCTGGTGTTAATTCACTATCAGCAGTAAAAGTCAAAGTGCTTGTATTGAACTCACCTAATACAGGGTCACCTACAGCATTAAGATTGCCTGTTAATTCAAGTATTTCTCCGCCATCACCTTTTTTATCTGATATTTCAACACTAACTTTAAACTTTCTAGCCTTGTATGTATTCGCTTTGCTTTCAACAGGGCTATATAAATCAGCTTTTACATAATCTCTTTCTGCATCTACTCCTGTCTTACTATCTCTAGCTACTGACCATAAATCCATTATTGTAGCTTCGTCCTTTATCATTTCTGCAGTAAAAGGAAATTTTCTTTTATACCCCTTTACCGTAGAAGAAGATGTTTTATTATGTATATAAGTCTTTTCATCCATCTCTGCTCCGGGACTTTCATCAAGAGCAGTATATCCAGCTCCCATGAATATATAAGTTCCTTCTGTTCCAGCTTTCTTTAAATAATCAGCTTCCATATATCTAAATATTGTTTGCATATATTAACTCACTCCTTTATCTTGAAAATATTCTATCCTACATTGTATCTGATACCTACATTTATCCATTTGCATATCCATGATTTCACCAGTATAACCAGTAGTAAGAGTCTCTATTTTTCTTACTGTTTTTCCTTCTCCTAGATCAGGAAGTTTTCTTAATCTATTTTGTTGCTCTATCCATTTTGAAAAGAGTTCATAAAACCCTATGTTTTCTAAGTTTTGAAAAGCATCTTGGCCATAAGCTTCTCGGCTTGAAAATACAAATAAGAATTGTCTTATACTTGAACCATCTACATATCTTCGAACTATTGGTGTAGCTGGAATACTTTCAATTGAATAACTATTAGTATTTTCACCTAGGTAATCAACATTAATGCCCCTACTAAATTCACTTAAATAGGGGCATTCTTTAATATAATTTCTTATTGCTTCTAAAATTGTCATTTAGATTTTCCTCCGCAGAATTTTGCAACAGAACTTACAAGTTCCGGACCTTTATCTGCCATCATTCTTTTATCCCACATCTTTCCTCTCAAAGGAGGGTGGCCATAGTTAAGTGGTTTACCTAGTTTACTAACTCCGTAGTATTGATATCTAGCATAAATAGACGGATAAATTACGCTCTTTGTATTAACTACTGCTGTATTTTTAAGCGGGCCTTCTTGAAACGGTACATAAGGATCACAAAATTTTTTTACTTGACTAGATAAAAACTTTTGTCCCTCTCCATTTTCTTGTAGCCTTCTAGCAGTTAAAATCTTTTGCAAAGGTTCCATTTTTAATTTTACTTTAGCCATTACTTAGCACCTACCTTCCAATGCCTTAATTTCTCACTACAGTAATCATTTATACTTATACTAGTTATATTAACAACATCATCATATGAGTTTTCTAAATAAGCTATATTATTAGGCTTTCTACCTGTCAATTCAAAATCTATGATACCTTTAACTATTTTATCATCATTGTTAAAAGTAAAATATTTCTCTTTCTCAGCTTCACTTAGTTTTTCATATTCTTTAGGCCTCACATAGATTTTATCTTCTATATCTGCATTAAATGGTATGTATATGTTATAAGCATTATCATTTGCTAATAAATCTTTACTAGCTGAACTTAAAGCTCTTTTCCCTTGAAAACTTACACCTCTTATATATGTTCTCCTATATTTTAATGCATCACTAGTTTTATCATAATAAGCATTATATAAAGTTATATTTTCATTAAACTTCATATTCCAACACCCCTAAATAAAAGACATGTAGAAGCTAAATACATTTTGGCTACATTATATAATCGTCTAGTTTCAGAAGCTTTAGCATCTTCATTTATATGATAGCTAACAGAATAATCACCTATTTTTTCTTGAGTAACAACACCATTTTCTTTTTCTTTATCTATTTTATATTTTTCATTTATTACAACACATACAGCTTTATAAACGCCGGTAGGTATACTTTCAAGACTATGTATTCTGTTTAATGTTATACAATCTATAAAATCCCACGCAAATCCAATTAAGTCATTGAAGCTTTCTTCGGGTATGGATTTACCCTTAGAAAACTCTGTATATTCAAGATAAGTTACATATTCCATACCCTCAGCCCCTATTCCTTATTTGCTTCTTTTTCTTCTTTTAATTTTTTATTTTCATTTTGAAGCTTCTTAACTTTATCTTTCAATTTAGCTACTTCTGTTTTTAAAGTTTCGTTTTCTTCTTTTAAATTTCCAAGCTCAGTAGCTTTTCCAACTTCAGTTACATTCCCTTCTTTATCTATGACACTATATCCAAGATCTAAAAAGGACTCCTTCTGAGAGTCCAATATAGTTAATTCTTTATTTTGTTTTCTTACAGTAAGCATAATTTAACCTTCTTTCTATACTGCTGCTTCTATAACGAAGTCTATAGCATCAGATTTCTTATTTAATATAAATACATCCTCAAAAGATTCTTCATAGTAATAGTATTTATTTTGAGTCTTAGCACATGGCTCATCTAAACAAGCAGATTCATAGCTTATTGGTGTTATTACAGCCACTGGATGTATTAAGCACATTTGTATTTGCTTAGCTCCTGCTCCTGCAACCCATCCTTCAGTAAAGTTATATGTAGTTTTCATTAACTCTTCTGGAACATCTACTATTTTAACTTCGTCTATTCTTGATACAGTTCTTTGTATTGTAGAAGCAATTCCTTTATCTATACTTATATTTCTTACAATCTCTTTAGCATTTTTCAATAATGTTTTTATTGCAGGTGTAACATAAAGTATTCTTCCCATGGATGGAACTCTCTTATTATCCATTTTTTCCATCATGGCATCGAATTGACCTAGTATATTTTCTGCTGTTAAAGCTAATGCAGTCGCTGTTTTACTTCTTGCTGTCCAATCAGCGTATATTTTTGATATTGTGTAAGCATCCATTTCTGGGAACTTTTGCTCTTCATTATATACTTTAGTTATATTTCCTATAGATAACACCATGTTAGTTTGGTTTATATCCATAGGATGTATTAATGTATCCCAATATCTTTCATTAGTAAGTGTCTTAGGCTCCCACTCATTACCATGTCTTTTAGCAGCTGCCATTATAGAATCCCTATTAGCATCTTTTCTTCCTGTAGTAGTTATTACTGGTATTTCTATTGTTTTAGCATTTACCCACTTATATCTTCCGTTGTTAGGAGTATTATATAAATCTCCAAAGTATAGTACATATGGGAAAGCTTGAGCTAATTCCCTCGAATATTCTGTAGCATAATTAGTCATTTAAATCATCCTCTCTTCTTTTATTATTTTTCTTCTCTTGGTCTTACACCAGAAAACATATTTGCAAAACCAAAGCCATTATTTTTAGGTGATGGATCTCCTCCACCAGGTTTAATAATTTGTGGTACTGGATCTTTAGGTTCATCAGCTATAAAAGAAGTTGGCTCACTTTCTTGTAACTGCTTCATATAGTCATCAGCACCTAAAAAGACTCCATTCTCAAGTTTAAAATCTTTTTCTTTTAAATCTTGAATAATAGAGTTCTTAACACGTTCATTAGCAAATTTAAATTTACCTGTATACTCTTTTAAGTTATACTCGTAATCTTTATCTGTTAACTGCTTATTAAGTTTTTCTGTATCAGCTTCATATTTAGCTTTCCAATCATCAACTGATTTTTTAATACCTTCAATGTCCATATCATTAAACTGCTGTATTTGAGTATTTGCATCAGCTAACTGCATTTCAAGTCCTGTTACTTTTTCCTTTGTTGTTTCTAAGTCTTGATTAGCTTTATCTAATGAAGCTTTATGTTTTTCTATATCCTTACCATTTTCAGCCATAATGCTGTCTATTTGTTCATCAGTAAGGCCTAAATTTTTTAAAAATTCTCTTTTCATATATTTACCTCCAAACTACGTTTTTTACGAGTTCACATCTCTTATTTTTTAGTAATTTACTTATTCTTTTACGTCTATAAGTAATAAAAAGACATAAAAATAAGCCCTATAAGGACTTTGGATCAACTTTATCTATCATTTTCATTAAACCTACATACATAACGGCCGTCATTATTGATAATATAATTATAAATAATTTTGGATTTATCGTGTACTCAAGTGGTAACATAAAACTAATTAGCATTAGCATGAAAAATATACCTAATATCATAAATAAGCTTGTTATTGTATATAAAGTAATTACTAAAATCTTATTTTTATTCATTATAAAACATCCAATCCTCTGCGAATACATCTGCTTGAGAAGTTACCCACTGTATTCTATTATCATCTGCAGTTTTTATAAATAAATAAGGCTTTGTCATTTTGGAATATTTATCTGGAATTTGTGTTTCTCTTATGTCTAACTTATTATCATCTTTGCATGTATAATTATTGTTTCTTTGTCTTTATCCCAATACCAGTAACCGCCCCATGAAGGTAGTTTTATTTCATTTCCTTCTTTCATTAATTTAAAAGCTTCATTCCATAACATATTACTTACCTCCTAAATTTACACATAAAAAAAACACCTACTCTTAACTTTTAGTAAATGCTTTTTTATTATTCTATTATTGTCATATACCATTTGCATTTTTCACATTTTTCATTTGCTTCTTCTATGTCAAATGAATCAAGTGCAAAAATCTCCATGTCCATATTATCATCTCTTACTTCACCAACTTCATAGCATATCATTCGAGTTATTTCTTGATTTAGTAATGGACAATATTTTTTTTCTTCTGCTCTAGCCATTTGATTATCACCTCAATTTAAATTAAATATATTTATTATATTTATTTCTCCATTTTTGTGGAACTATAGTTACTAACTCATAGTCCAAATTTAACACTGTATAGCCTTTGTCTGCTAAGAATTTAATCGTCTCGTTAAGTTCTTGATAAAGTACTAACTTAGCATTATCAACAAATTCTTGCCCTTTACTTGGTGTCATATTTTTTCTATCTTCTTTTACCTTCATATTATCATAAATATGCTCTCTCACACCGGTTATATTCGGCTTATCTAGTTTAACAATTACTTCCTTTTCGTTAATTCTTTGAACAAATTGTATGTTACGTTTCTCTAAAATATCTCTCGTTGGTTTGTCTCTCAAGTAAGCTTTTATATTATCTTTGCTACTACCTAAATTGTATAACCTATTAGCTTCTTTTTCAACAGATTTATAATTATTAACAGATTTTTGACTTATACTCCTTCCAAATCCATTAGCCTGAGTTCTTGCATTATTTGCTTTCAAGTTAACAGCTTTATTAAAAGAATTATAAGCTTCTTTCTGTTGTTGTAGCTTGATACTTGCATTTGCAAATGCTTGATTATCTCCTATAGCCTTATATCCTACTAACTCTCTTTTACTTGCTCTTATATCTCTTTCTAATTGTCTTTGCTTTTGTGTAGCTTCATAATAAGTATAAGTTTTACCATTATAATCTATATTTTCATATGGATTTATATTCTTTAAATCCTCTTTTGAATAAGTCCTTGTACTTATACCTGGGAAAAACGGAAAAAAGCTGTGCCTACAACCATACCCACCTAAACCATCTGCGCTTCCATAGCCTGTAGTATCTTCAAAGTTAGGATATTCCGAAGAACTCCCATTCATTTGATATACTCCACCTTGCCATTCTTCATGAGTTGGTCTAGCTCCAGGATGTGCAGACACTTCTACATATTCGCAGTTCATTTCTTCCATTAAGCCTTCTGTCATTTTCTGAGACATCTGATTAAGTCCTGTTAATGTTGACCTTCTTACAGCTACATCCAATCTATTATGCCAACCACTATCATAATTAATAAATTGAACTCCGCTTTTTGAAAGTTCCTTTACGGTATTCCTAATAGCAGTATTATAATCTATAGCTCCACTTGATATTTGAAGTTGTGCAAAATCCATATGTTTTATATAAGCTTGAGTTAACAATCTGCTTTTTATTTTTTCATTTACTTCTTTTGTGCAAAATCCTAATGAATTAGTTATATTTTTTAATTCTCCTTTTGTCTGTTTCTTAAATGCTTTTACATAGTCTTGTAACATTTTAGAGCCATCTAAACTGATAGTCTTAAGATTAGCTTTTTCATATATTTTATTATCAAATTTAATAGACTCTTCTGCTGCTTCTTTAAATAATTTATCTATTTCTTTATCTGACTTTTTAAGCATCTCTTTTATTTTCTTTTTTATTTCTCTTTCGCTTAGTCCTATTTCTTGAGCTTTTATATATTGCCATTCTGCTGTACTAGTAATTTTCCCAGCTTTAGCAATCCTTCTTGATATATCTTCAATAATAAAATCTTCTAACTCTTGATACAGTTTAACTATATAATCTGGAGCTTTTTTAAGATAATCTGGTGTTAACATTTAATCACCTATTCTAAATCATCAACTTCATCTAGTTCTTGATTATTCGGCATCATTTTAAGAGCTTCTTCCTCAGTTACTCCATATTTTTTCATGATATATAACTCTGGCCTAATAAGTCCAGAAGCTACATCATTTTGCATACTTAGCAAATCTGTATCTTTATCTATTACTAAACTATCATCAAACTTAAATGACATATCATATTTACTAGTCTTAGAATATCCAGCAAGCATGGCCCACACATTCATTGCATAAGCTAAATTTATTAAAGATTTTTCTAAAGCCTTTTGAATATCACTTACAGTCACATAACTTCTTTGTCTACTTGTTTTTATTTCAGTAGCTGTCTTAGCTGTCTCCTGTACATCACTTAAAGTTCCATATGCTAATCCACAATTGAACTCTATTTTTCTAAGTAATTGATTTAATCCGTTAAATAGTGGGGCGTCTCTAATATCTGGACTAAAAGTATCAAGAAGCTTATTATTAGAACCATTTCCTATATCAAAGGTTCTATATAGTCTTTCTTTTCCTACTGGTATTTTAGGATTACCTTCTCTATCTAATGCAAAAGCTTCTATACCTGCATTAACTGCAAGCTCTGTGCCTTCATATTCCCAAAGTATCCTACTATATTGTTTATCTCCTTCTTCTATTAAATCTGTAGCTCTGCTGTAAACACTAACTCCCAGTGGACTTGATGTATCAATGTTATTAGCTATAGGAATCTTAAAATAAGAAAATAAAGGCTTATCTACGTTTTTAATAAGAGCTTCTTCCTCTAAATCTTCCCAGCCTTTTACTGCACCAAGAGGCACTTGATCACCTAAATCATTATTATTGTTCAAAGAAGCTCCATTGTAATTTTCTTTTACATATGCAGTATTTGAAATATAATATCCTTGTTTTGTCAAGTTATGATATTCAACTCTTGTATATGTCTTTTTACCTTCTTGCTTAAACTCTAAGAATATCGCTCCTGTTACTTCACCTTTACTATTAAAAGATGTAGGATAAAAGTTTTCAGCTTGAACTAAATCAACCGCTATATCTTCATCGCTTATATAAGGCTTGAATACCACTCCACCTTTTGCACAAGCAAATTCACAATAATCTCTTATTCTTTCTATAACTATTTGATACTGTTCATTTATGTAATCATTTCCTGTAATTACACTTTCCAACTCTAAAGTTACAAGCCTCGCAAATTCTCCAGCAATAGCAGGGGCTAATCCTATTGTTTTTACATTTTCATTTATCCAAGGAGGTTTATTGTTATATATTGAAGTCCATAAATCTATAGCTTTTATCATTTCATCTGATACAGCAACTTCAATATTAAGTTCTTTTTCAATGATTGGTTTCTTATTCAACTTTTTTAGCACCCCCTTTATAAAGTTTTTTATTTTTTCAAACATGGCTTATTCCTCCTGCGATTTTCTATCTTTTTCTAGGTAATAGCCTATTAGTATATTTTTCTATTGAATATTCATATGCATCAAGTGTATCTATGTCACTTGTACCATCATCTAACCTTACATTTTCAGTAAGTTCCTTTGGGTCCCATATTGCCCCACATAAAGCAATTTCTAAAGTAGCACAATCATCTGTATATTCAAATCTATCTTGAGCTATCAACATACAAGTAAGTTGTATTCTATCTGTAATAGATGATTTAAGTGCATCTCTGATATGAATATGCCCTAACCTTGCTTCAATGGCTGAACTTCTTAATCCTCTTATTAAAACTTGTTCTGCGCTATCACAATAAACACAAGTTATAAACCCATATCTATCTAGAATTTTCTGTAAGAAGCTTACAAATAATTGCCCTAGCTTTTTAGGATCTATATCTCCAAAATGTCTTTCGCTAGACAACGGTTTTATTTTTCTATATCCTGGTGTTATTCCAGTAGCAACAAAAGAATGTCCAGATTTATTCCCTCCGAAGTCAACTCCTACATTAATCATCATTAAATCTTTAACTTCATTATTTTTATATTTTTCCGTGTTATCTGCAAATTGCCTATATATAAGTCCTTCAGCTATACATCTTTTACCTAGAATATCTCTTTGATACCAAATAGAAGTTTTATCATATTGTGATTTTATCTCTTCTCTACGTTCATCTGATATTGTTATATTATCGTCTATAGTAAAATGCTGATAGTTATATCCTCCTAATAGTTCACCTTTCTGATTTAACTTATCATATTTATCTATGTACTCTGTATATATAGTTGCATTAGGATTGTCCGGGTTTAAATCCCAAAATATTTTTCTTTTATTAGCTGCAATCAAACGGTTAAAAGCTTCTTTTATAGTATTATCATGATGTAAGTTGATTTCTGTTGCTATCCACATTCCATAAGAGTTCCCTCTTATCTTTTTATATGAATTAGCTAAAGCACCACCAGCAAATATTACTATTCTCTGCTTGTATTTTGTACTTGGACCTTTAATGTATAAACATTCATTGCCTTTATACTTTCCCCAGTGAGATTGTCCTCTAAAAATATATTCAAGGCCAAATCCATTAGCATCACCTATATTTAATTTAGCATTTGCACTTGTTGAACCTGTAGCTAAGTGTATTTTATCTTTAGTATCTTTAATCTCATGAGCAAAAGCATAAACATTATCAACAGTTTTACCAGCTCTTACCGCTCCTTCTGCAAAATTATAAGTATTTTTAGCGCAATTCCTAATATATTCTTTATGCTTATCAGAAAATTTAAAGTATATTGTTTTCTTTTTAGTCACAGCCATAAATATCACTATCCGTTTCTGATGTATCTTCTACCTCGGTGTTATCGCCTGTTATCTTATTAGTTTTAGCTTTTATATTTTCAATCCTTGCCTTTTGTTCTTCTGAAGCCAATCCTATGTGTTTGTCTAACCAATCTAACGCTTTCATTTTATCTAATAATTTAACTTTAACTCCATCTTTACCTTCAGATATTTCACTTATAAGAGTTCCGTCCAGCTGAGTACTATCTTTTAGAACTACACTATTTTTTAGATATGGCCCAAACTCTCCTTCTACTTTCTCACTATTAAATTCTAAGAAATCAGTTATGTCAGAAAAAGCTATATTCATATACTTTTGAAATAATCTTTTATTAAGTAATTTAGAATTAATTTCTTGTTCTTGTAAGCATTCTTCAGTCAGTCTATCTATTTCTAATTTTATGTTAGGTTTTGTTAGGCATTTAGAACCTTCTGTTTTAGCTGTATTATAGCTACATCCATAAACCTTGCGATACGCTCTTGTAGCATTAAAATCCTCTATATAATAAATACAAAATAATCTTTGTTTTTCAGTAAGTTCAGTATTTTCTAATACCGACTCAACTTCATTAAAATCAGCTTGTTTTTCTGCCTTCTTTTTAGTTACTTTTTTATTATTAACGTTCCTTTTCTCCTTAGGTAACGTTCCTTTTAGTTTTTCTTCCCATTTATCTTGAGATTTCCATTTTCTAACTTGAGTATCTTTCACACCAAGTTGAGTAGCAATATCCTTAAGTAAGATTTCTCCATTATTTAGTTTATATATTTCATAAGCTTTATCTCTATTAGGACTTCTTACTCTAGCCATATCACCACCTCATTACCTTTATATTTAAGCATAAAAAAAGAACCCTATAACTAGAGTTCTTTAGATTATATTTTATTGTTTTTTATTTTTATTATTAAGTCTCCATTTTAATTCTTCTTCCAACCTTATCTTTGATTGATTATCAATTACTACATTAAATTTTTCTTGTAAAAAACATACTATCTCGTCCGATAAATCTTTTGTATTTATAGATGATGTTTCTATTTTTTCAACAACAACTCTTTTGTTATTCCAATTATTATTATCTTTTTCATCATATTTAGATATTATATATCCTGCACTATCTTTTTCATATTCAATAAAATACAATATATCCTTTACGCTATTATCATCTTTCCCTAACAATATAGCTTTATTATTGTCAAATAAACTTATCAACATGCCGTTTTCATTACTCTCAATATATAGTTCTTTATCAGTTTTTCCCTCACGTACTAAATCGTATATATCTGTAGGATCATAACATGTAATTCTAAAATAAATATCACTTATATTTGTTTTATAATTATGTCCACAACTACTTCTCTTCAAGTGACTAAGATTAAAATTTTTAACAGTTCTATTTGTCTTATATTTCAATATAATATCAACAAAATTAATTTTTTCTATATTTTCTATTATCTCTTGACCTATAAAATTATCAAAATCATTTTCTGCATTTTTAATAGCATCACCTATTTCTCTATGCAAAACATTTTTTATAATTTCTACTTGAATACATTCTTGTCTATACTCAATTTCTGTATCATAAAAATTTAAATATACTATATATGTACCTTCGTTTTTTAAATTGTTAACTATAGAAAAATCTTTAAAATTATTGTACTTTCTAGAAGTTGAGTTTATTAGGTATTTAATATCGTTAAATTTTACTATTTCCACGTTGGTTTTAGTCATAATATCACCTCCAAAAGTATATAATATCACTTTTTTCTATATTTTGTTAATTCATATAAAAAATTCATTATATATTTAATAAAAAAGAACCCTATTTTTAGAATTCTTCTTGATTATTCAACATAGCAGGAAGTTCATACACTATTTTCAACAACATCTCAATAAATTTCATAGTTTTTTCTGCATCTTCTTTGCTTATGATATTAATTTCATGGGTTGCATTATTTCCTATTTTTCTGATTTGATCTACCCACCCTTTTGAATTTGGTGGTATATACATATTTTTATCTAACCAATTAACATAATAAAAAAATGATTCATTTTCATTTGCTCCTAGGTTAACAGATATATTCATTAGCAATTTTCTACAACATAAAGCTACTGAAGTAAATGCATCTACACTAAAACAATTTCTAGCTTCTTTATATAAATCTACTACTTCTTCATGTGTTATATTTTGAATATTTGAACCAATTTTCACTCCTGGATATTGCTTTTCTTTATCATCAAAAAATGTTGGTTTATTGCACTTTGGGCATATATATATGTTATATTCACGATATGAACCACCTAACATACCAATTCTTTCATCAGTATGAAAACCCCTATCATTTCCAACGTTCAAGCCACAATAACCACATATATAATTTTTACATTCCAAATGTATAGTTTCTTTCCAATCCATAATATCCCCCCTTTTTACATTATAAAACACTCTAATACTCAAGTCTTTACTTTTTTATATTTTTATTTCTATATTTCAATTTATCTTTATCTCTTTTAGCTTCAATCAATTCCTCTACTAACTTTATATACTTAGCATCACTACTTACTCTAACGTGACTTTCAAGCAAATATAAGTTATTTGTTTTAGGTGTTCTTTTATTGATACAGTTTTCTATAATAGTCTTTGACATATTGAATGAACGAAGATGCGTATGAGATTTTTCAAAAGGTTTTAAAGTATTATAAACTATATATCCATTCTTAACTGCCAATATAATATATTCTTTTCTTGAATACACTTTCTTTGCACCATCAGTCTTATCAAAGTTAGGTACAGATTTCATTAGATCATCATACTTAAATAAATCTTCTGGCATCTCTGTAACCTCGGCTATTAATCCTGCATCAATCCAACGTTTCATTTTCAACACACCTTTCAAACATAATAAAAAGAGCAACTAAATTATTAGCTGCTCTTAATGAGGGAATATTATGAGTAAATTACACAAGGGAATTTGTAGAATCGAACTACAACATAACATGAAAGGTTATTGGTCCACCATTCCCACAAAGAAAGCCTAGCGATGTTAGAACTAGG
Source organism: Terrisporobacter glycolicus ATCC 14880 = DSM 1288 (assembly GCF_036812735.1). Classification (NCBI taxonomy): domain Bacteria; kingdom Bacillati; phylum Bacillota; class Clostridia; order Peptostreptococcales; family Peptostreptococcaceae; genus Terrisporobacter; species Terrisporobacter glycolicus. The sequence goes on from NZ_CP117523.1 coordinate 2,534,537, forward strand.
CTTTAATTATAGGTTATACAATATATAGTGTTTATTGAAATAATTAAACTATTTGTTACTACTACTATTTTTAAGTAAATGTTAATCGCATTACCCTACGATTAATTTATATTTTTACAACTTTTATGTTGGGTTTATTAGTTTTCCTTCTATTGAAGCCATAGCAGGATTCGAACCTACATCTACGGATTACGTCCATAATTTTGCCGTTTAAATTATATGGCTTGATTAATTTTATACTGTTATCATCCAGTCTAATACGTATTGGTTAGCCTTTAGAATCGAACTAAAGATAAGTTTTTAATATCATTCTTGGCCTTCGATATGATTTAATCCCTTATAATCCAATGCTAACATATTGAGGGAAGGCTTTACCGTACCTTTCCCTCGACAGACAACTTAAATTTGTATGAGAATTTAAGTCATTTCTTTATTTAATCTTCCATAATACAATATTATCATGGCTTATAGTATCATTTCATATCATCATTTTGTTTCTCACATATTTTTTCTAATATACTTTTATGATGTCTATGTATTTGTGCCCATCTATAATTAACTTCAACACATATCTTTTCCCACTTCATACCTTCTAAATATCTAAGTCTCATTATATTTCTATCTATTGAATCTTCTATTTTATCTATACATTTTTCTATTTTCATCTGTTGTTTAAATAACTTGTCCTGCTTTTTATTATATATATCTATTAATTCTTCTATTTCTCCTAGTAATTCTCCTAATCTATCCTGCTCCGGTTCTGGTTTAGGCATATCATCTATTATCATTGATTTTATACTAGTTTTCTTTTCTTTAAGAAATTCTATCTTTTCTTCAATTATTTTTATTTCTCTTTTAGTTTCTATGTACTCCTTTAATTCCTCTTTTGTCATGTATATTCCCTCCAGTCTTCTACATCATTTCTTCTATATCAATTTGTGGAATAAAACTACTTGAGCCACATTCACATCTATAAACCCCTTCTAAAACATCTATATCAAGTTCATTCTTAATCACTCCACAACAACTACATCTTAGATCCATTGTATCTGGTTGTTTTGGTATTAAAAATATAACATTACCTTCTTTAACTTTCCTCATTTATTTCAATTCCTCCATAGCTACTTTATTTATTTTAAAAGAAAACACACAATATCCTTGTTTTAGACCATATTCTCCACTATTGAGTATATAACTTATCCTTCCAAATACACATCTACCACTAAATTCATTTCTTATATTATCAAATTCTTTCAGCTCTATTTCATCACCAGTTTGAAAATCTCTATCATTTTTTCTTATTTCAAAAGTTTTCTCACCTTTAATCACTCTTTCAAAGTACTTAGGTAATATCTTTAGCTCATGTATTCTCATAAGTTCCTCCTATTTTAATTTCCCTTTTCTTCTTCTCAACTCTTTCTTTAACTCCGTTGTTGAGTATGCAGCTAGTGGATTTTGTTCAATTTCTCTTCGTTGTCTATCTTCTTCTTTTGCAAACTTTTCCATTAATTCTTTCATAGGGTCAAACATTTTATTTCCTCCTAACTTATTTAATTTTTGAAATACCTAAGCCTGATTTTTCATAAAAATCTTTTTCTAACTGCTTTTTTAATTCCCCTAATGATGTTTGAACTTGTTCGCCACCACCTAGGTTAATTGTTATAGGAGTATATTTAGCTATTATAGGTTGACTTGCTTGTTCCGTGTTGCTCATACTGTTAGGAGCTTCTGCATATGCTACCATTTTTTTCTTATTGCATATATATTTAAAGCTACATTCTTTGCATTCTTTGCATTCTTTAGCTATTCTACTTAATCCCATTATATTTCCTCCTCCTGGTACCGACATTTATGCCGGTACCACTTAAAATACAATATTTAATTCCTACTTAAATTCACCAGTATTTAATCTTGTAACTATTCTTTCTTTTTTTCTATCCGTCCAGCTATATACTTCTGCCGGACTTATTCCGTATATTTCTTGAATCCAATCTATACAAATCAATACATCTGCTATTTCTTCTGCTAGATTATCTTTATCTAGTTTGCCCCTCTTAGCCTTTGAAATAGCTTGTATAAGCTCTGCATTCTCTTCCATGGCTATTGTACTGCATAAGTCCTTATTGTGTTCTACTGCTTGTCTATAATCTGTATATTCCATTTTATTTATTATCCTTTCTTGTTACATTGTAGTTATCTAATATCCAAAGCAAATCGCAATTATATCTCGAAACTTCGTAATATTTACAACTCGATTTACACTTATCATAGTCGCCTTTATTTTTATCGCAAAACTTATTGAACCCAAGTTCAAATTCTTCCGCCGTAACTGATTTATTCATCTCTCTCCCTTCAAGCATCCTAGTGCAATTATCTATCTTATCAAGCATTCCTTTATATTTAACAACCTTCTGGTTCAATCTGCATTCATTCTCTTCATGTTGCTTTATAACTTGTTCTAGAAGTTTTATCTTATTCTCTAAGTAATTATTAGATAAACTAAGTTCCTTATTTGCTTCTAGTAAGTTGCATACACTATTTTCTTTACTCTCTATATCTTTTTTTAAATTCCCAATGTCATTTATCAATTTTATATTTGCCTTTTTATAAGAATCTTTTGAACTCATAGATCTTATCATTCCGTCTTCATATTCTTCTTTTTTTCTTTTAAGTCTTTCATTCTCTGCTTTTAACTCATTTATATAGGCTCTATTGAATAGCATTACATCATCTCCCTATTTTAGAATAGGAGTTAATATTCAAGTACTAACCCCTATTCAGTTATTATTTATCCTTCGTAAAAACTAACATTTTTAATTACTATATCGCACGTTCCATCTTCATTTTGTCTTAGGCTATATTTCATAGGATCTTCAAAGTCTACTAAATTTGCACTTATTTTAAATCCAGAATCAGTCTTTATAGTTCTGTTTTCAAGTGCCTTTTCAACTACTTTTTTATCTATATTAAAATCTTTATACAGTTCTTTTTCTTCTAGATATTCCTTAAGCCCCTCTCGTTTATCTTTGTCCATATTTCCTGTAAATCTATCCATATCAAATACACTATTTTCTTTTAACATATAATTCATTAGAGATTTTATATCTTCTAACTTTTTAGGTTCATTTCCGCAGCATACCTCAAGCACTTTATTTGTAACTTTTATAAACTCTTTTGTTTTGTAACTATCATCTACTATTTTTTCTACATCTAGAAATTTCTTAATAAACTTAGATTCTACCCCCATATTTTCATACTGCTTGTCCAGTACTCTTAGTTGATATTCATCATTAAGTCCATGTGACTCTATAAGTGCTGCTTGTTTAGGTTTAGAATTGCTTAAAGCAGATTCATTTTTGTTTATGCTAACATTGAACTTATCATCAACTAATGCAATATCATGATGTATTAAGCCTTTATAATCTAATTTGACTATTGCAACCCCTCTTTGGTCTTTATTTGTGTACATCACTATTGCTAAGTCACAAGATGTTATTTCATCATTATTTTTCATTGCTTCAAATAAGTAACTTGCTATTTCTTTTGAATTTTGTATGAAACTTTTTTCATCGTAGATTATTTGTTCACTACACTGTCTTACTATGTTTTCCTCATAATTGTTGAATGCTGCTTTTCTTAGATCTGTATCTTTTATTATTCCCTTGATTGTCTTTCGAAAGAAGTTACCTATTTCTAAACTAACCTTTCCTTCAAAATCATTTAAAATTGGATTCTCGCTATTTCTATCTAGAACATGAACTATGTATTTGTTTATTATCATTTATTATTCCCTCCCTCTAATCATTCAAATAAGTTTCTTGTAGTAAGTACTTACTTAATTCAATCGCACAATAATTGCATAATGCAATTGGATTTTCCATTTGTGTTATCTCTATCTCAAATCCTTGATTAATAAAATCTCCACATTCATCACAAATTCTTGTGAAATCGTAATCAATTTCTGTTATCTTCATATTTCATCACCTATTTCATTTCTTGATATATAAGTTTATCTAGTAATTGGCTTAATCTTAGAGTGTCGTCTGTTAAGCCATACTGTGTATATAAGTTGCTAAGTATTTCTTTTAAATCCTCTAACATTTAATCACCTCTATTTTTATTATTAATTGATTATTATTTGAGAATATAAGATTAATACAGTAACATACTAACCTCATATTCTATTGTTAAAATTCTATTTGTTCACTCTTGTAAAACAATTCTCTCTCCACAAGAGGTAGTGGCTCTAATATACGTTGACTTTCTTCATATCTGAATCTATCATCCAATTCTCTTAATGTCGTTCCATCTGCTCTAAAAGGTATCGGACTATCCTTGTCCATATCTAACATATGTTGCCATAAAAATGGATATCTTCTTCTTACTACCTTTAAGCTTCTATTGTTTTGTTTAGGACATAAATAACAACCTTGCCTTTCAAATTTCCAATACATTGGATTCCAAAATCCTTTTTCTTTTATATATTTAAGACAATCAGCTTCTGTCATTCCCCATTCTGCTAAAGGTGCTTTTCTATTACTTTCTAGCTTCTTAAGTCTTTTAGGTTCATCTGCTGCTATTCCCAAATAAATGATTGTATCCTCAAACTGCTTTTGATATTCTCTAAAAGGCCTTTGCTTTAGCCTATCGTTACACCAACTATTAAAGCCTGCTGTAAATGGCCATCCATAAATCTGACCTTTAAACTTGCCTTTTTTCTTAACTGTGTAGAAGTATTCTTCAAAACTCTTTTTAGGTTTTATCCTGTCAAATATTAGATCTGGTTTAAGTTCTTTAAATCTCCTTTCACAAATTTTTATAATATTACGTTGTTCTCCAAACTCTAAACCAATATCTATATATGCAACTCTATCTAACGGCCAACCTTCTTCTATGAGTTTTAATACCATGGCTACACTATCTTTTCCCCCGCTAAAGCTAGCAATATATGTTGTAGTCATATTATCACCTACTTATTATTAGCAATTCTAATTCTTGCAAGTATGATAACTATATCTAATATCAATATCGCTATTACTGTGTAGATTAATATTTTCATTTAATCACCAATGCTTTCTATTTCCACTTCTATACAATCTTTTTCTGCAAATATTTTTTCAGCTTCTATCTTTGCTATGTATCTATCATCTGTCCATGCTTTTTTATTTAATCCATCTAGTACACTTTTGATGTAATTATCAATATCTGCTTTTGTAGGTCTTATTTTTCCTTCTAAAGCTTGTACACGTTTTTTCTGAGAATAATTCTTTGGTACCTTTAACTTAAATACTATTTTTACTTTTATATATCCATTAAAATAGTATCTATTACCATATGCTAACCTGCATATCTGTTCAAATACCTTAGTACTGCTAGGTGTATATGTTTTTCCGTTCTTGCCTAATCTTGGTCTTTCTTTTGGTAATGGTTTTGTTAATATTGTGAATTTAACTTTCATACTTCTCAATCTCCTGTTTTCTAACTTCCTTTTGTGCTTTTTTAATAGAATTTATGTAAGTTTCACCTGCTTTTACATAAACTTTCGCAAGTTCTACTACTTTTTCTGTATCTTCGCTCATTTATTTCACCCTTACAAACTTTTTTCAATTTCTAAGGTTATTCTTCTAATCATCTTCAAGTTGTCTTTTACTTTTTGTTTGTTCCCTTCTCCATATTTACTTTTGTATCTCCATAGAGTATCAAAGTATTTTCTATCTGCTAGTTGTTCACCTATTTCTAGTGTTTGATCTTTTCTTTCTGGTTCTACTACTCTTTTGAAATTATTATATTCTTCGATTGTATTTAACTCTTCGTAAGTACTATTTGTTAAATATCTAATTACATTTAATTTATTTTTCATCTGTCCTCCCTATAAAATATCCATTAAAATATCTTCTATTTCTTCTAAGAACCTATCCATCTCAATTTCTTCATCGTCTAAATACATTTCTAGTCCATATACTGCATTTAATCTGTTATAAATCATTCTTGCTATATTTGTATAATCAGTACCTTTTATTGTCTTACCATTAAGAGGTACTATAAGATCCTTACATTCTCCGTTAAGAACCTTAAATCCAGTTCTAGTAACTAACAACTTACTTCCTTTAGGTAATATTTCTATGTCTCCACTAACCATTCTTTTCATCTTTTGTTCTGTATCAGTCTTGATAATTTGTCCTAATCTATAAGTATCTTTCATTATCTCTTCTCCTCATAACTATATATTTTTACTTCTTCTCTAACTCTTCCAGATACACAATTTCCACATTCTCGACATTGACTTACTACTCCAATTCTAGGTACATGGATATATATCATAGTTCCTCCGCAGTTAATGCAGCTATGTTCTTTCCCTCCTAATATCTTCTTCATAAGTTTCACTCCTATTTTATTCTTTGTATCGTTAAACCTTTGTACTGTATTTCGTTAGAATTATAATATCTGAAATGATTTACTATGTTTTGTGCTTTATATCCATGTTCTTCACAAAACTCTTTAATACATGAATATACTTCTGTTGTGCCTGCATATTTATTTACAACTTTAATTGGATGTAAGTTAGAAGTATGATTGTTATTTTTATTTTTGTACTGTTCGATTTTTCTTCGCACTATATCATCATATTTGTTATTCACTTCATTGACTTTTATCATCTGTGCTTCTGTTAATATGCCTTTTTCCCTATCTTCATCTATTCGCTGCATTGCCTTGTCTGCTTCTTCGCTATTTTCTAAATCTGTGAGATAGTAACTCATTTTGTGATTACTATTTGTATCTAATATACATTCTGCTAATCTAAGATAATTTATAAGTGTTGTATCTTCTATTGCTTCTATATTGACGTGCTTTGATTTCTCTAAAAGATTTGACATTCTGACTAATTGCCTAGTTTTACCACTCATAATAATCTCCCCTCTTTGGTCCAGGAGAAAAATTCCCCTGGAATAATTTATTTTAATAACTCTGGATTTTCGTATATATTGCCTATTATTTCATCTCCCCATCTTCTGCTAGAAGTATCACCTATTTCTAGGTGTGCGGTTTCTGTATATAGTTCACCTTGGTATGTTCTACTATAAGTGAATTTAAGTTTAAATCCATTATTATGCCATACTACAAGTTGTTTTTTATTGTCACAGGTTTCAACTATATCTCCTTCATATATTTCCTTGCCGTTCTTATCTTTTAATCCTGTATATTGCATAAATTTGCATTCTTCGTTTAAATGTTTGGGGCTTTGGCATTTATTTTCATAACAATGAGGGCTAGTACCAAATACATAGTTCGATGTATTAAATGCATTATGACTCCATGCTATTGCTCCTACATTAAACATAATTTCTTCTTCTTTATCCCACGCTCTAAATTTTATTTCCCTCATAATATCCTCCTTGAATAATTCTTTTTAATCTACACATACTATTAACGGCTTAATTTTCCTGGCCACATTTGAATCTATAATATTTAACCTTATCGGAAACGATAGGGTTATTTGGTTTTTCTAGGAATTCCTGTTCTCATAGTTGCACAGTATACCTAATCAAATTTGCCTTTCTGACTTTCTAATAAGATTTTTTCTAATTCATCTGGAGTGTACCCAGCGAATGCATTATTTACATTTGCTCCTGCACCCTTTTTATATGGTTTTTGTATATTATTGTTATTTTTGCTAACACTATTATTAGAAAACCTATTTTGTAACTCAAGTGCTTTGAGTTCTTCATAGCTGGTTACATTCTTTTGTAACCAGTTATTTATTATGCCTTTTAAATATCCAAAAGTATTGTTTCCTTTTTCAGCGCAAATCTCTATTGCTCTTTTAAAAAGTTTAATATCAATTTTTGTAGATGTTTCTATTAAATACTCTGCTACTATTCCATTAGCAACTCCTATATTTTCTTGATAGAGTTTACTTATTTCTGATAGTTTTTCGTTACATACATACTTACTATTATTAGTTATATTATTACTTGTATTATTATCTTCACAGTTTTCCGAAGGTGTTGTCGGTTTTTCGAATATGTCTGTCGGTTTATCGACTATATATTCGGTTTTTCGAATATACTTATACATGACTCTCAAAACTCTTTTTTCTATATATTTTGTATTCTTTTTATATAAGTAGCTTGCTGTTATATACCCCTTATTTTCTAATGATTTTATTATTTCAGAACATCTATTTTTTGATAGTCCGAAAAAATCCGAAAAATAATCATTTGATGCAAAACAACCGTCTTTATTGTCCAAACTATCTATTTCAACTAAAAACAGTTTTTCAATTAATTTTAAATCTTTATTAAGCCATATTTCTGCTGGTATCCATATACCTTTAAAGGCTCTTTCCAATCAATCTCACCTGCCTTTTATCTTTTGTCTAAAGTAATAAATCCGTTCCTTTTCTAGCTATATCAACTGGTAAACCTATATTCTTTTCAATTTCACTTTTGAAAATTTCACCATCACCATTTTGACCAGATATATGAAGTATCATTATATTTTTAATCTTGCTTAGATCATTAGCTTTTAAAAATTCAATAACATTCTCTAATTCAAAATGACTTTTAGTAATCCTATTTCTTAAGCTTAAAGGAATTATTTTATTTTCAATGTTTTCATCAAGTAAACTTTTCTTATAGTTACACTCAACTAATATGTGATTTAGATTTTCAAAAGTATATTCACAGTAGTAACTATCTGTTAGAAATAACATATTTCCTATAGCTTTATGATTTATTAAAAATCCTAAAGGTTCAGCTGCATCATGATTAGCTTCAAAAGGTAATATAGTGAAATTACCGATTTTAATAAGGCTCTTAGCTTTTATAACTCTTGTCCTGTGATTTTGTATTCCTACTGCTTCAAAAGTCCCTAAGCTTGAATATACATCTATTCCATTTTCAGTTAGTTCTTTAATGCTTTTGCTATGGTCCTTATGCTCATGAGTTACTAAGCAGCCCATTACTTTGCTTAAGTCATAATCTAAATTTTTAAGAATCTCTTTGTAGTTAACTCCGCACTCTAATATTAATATTTCATTTTCTAGTGAGAGCAAATAACAATTTGCTTTGCTCCCACTAGATACAACTGTTATCTTGTTCATTAGAATGGACACTCTTCATCTTCTGCAAATGTTGACTGCTCTATTATTTCATCTACAGGAACTTGCATTGGTACTGGTTCTTTTTCCTTTGCTTTTGAAGGTGACTTTTCTTTATATTGATATTCAGGTGTAGGAGCTGGTTCTTCAATACTTAAAGTAGTTTTGTTTGCTTTTTCCTGTATTTCTTCTTCTACTTGATAATCATTAGACTCTATAATGTCTTCTTCATTAACTTCCAATGTATTATTAAATGCTCCTACTAATAAATCGCTATCATCTGATGTATTTACATATCTTTTGCAAGCTCTATTTATAACTGTCTTTTTAGCCATTTCATCTTTAAATTTAATATGAGTATCAGTTAACTTCCCGCTAAATCTTTGTGTCCATGCATTTTCAATTTGAATCATATTCATAGCTTCTGTATGGATAACACCATTTTCACCAGTTATTACTGCAAACGCACCTCTCATTTTTGCAAAATCCATTTTATCAAAATTGGGTTTAAATTTTTCAATTGATATGTTACCAGTTTTATAATCATATCCAAGTTCAAATTCATCATCTTCATAGATGCAATGTGCTTTAATATCCTTAATACCGTTCAATCTTTTAGCCACTGCAATTGTCCCTAAATAAGATTTCATTAGTTGCAGCTGATTACCATAAACAACAAAGTAACATTGATTTTTAGCTGGGCTTAAGCCTTGTATTACCATATCTAGTAAAGCATTTGAAATACTATGTGTTGTACAAACTTCTAAAGCACTCTTTTTATTTTTATCTTTTGTTTCAAGTAACTTTAAATAAGCTGATTTCAAAGCATTTTCAGGTGAATAATTAGGTGGTGTTATAAGCTCTTTATTATCTTTTAAAGCATTCACTCTTCCTAGTACTACATCTGTTATACTTTTTTGTTTTTCTTCTACTTTTTGAACTTGATTATTGGCCATTATTAATTCTCTCCTTTAGCTTCTTCTAAAGCTTCTATAATCATTGGATTATCTTGAGTTACTATTAAGTTAATTACTTGACTGCTTATATCTATTAACTGATTTATTGATTCTCTATTATCTATAAATACTGGTACACTAGCTTCATAAAACTCACTCAGAGTGTTTATAATATCTAAGCCTGCATTTATTTGACTTGCAGTATTTGCATTTTTAAATGGCACACCATCAATTGTAGGCTGACAAGTCTCTTCTACATTTCCGTTTATATTTTCCTTTGTAAATTTAAACTTAACTTTTTTAAATTTACAATTTGTATTAGCTTCTAGTAAATCAACTCTAGTTTTTATGAACTCTTCACAAAGCATTACTATCTTTTCTTGTCTAGCTATTTCTGTCCCAAGTTCTTTTTCTTGTTCTTTTAAATCCTCGACTCTTGCTAATGTTTTAGCATTTAATTCTTTTACTGCTAGCTTTGAATATAAAGCCTTAAGTTCTGAATTAAGCTTGTCTTTTTCTTCTGTGTAGTTAGTTACGTTGTTATTGCTGCTAGTGTTATTTAATAAGTTTTCTAGTTCTATATTTTTAACTTCCAATTTTTCAATATTTTCTTGTGTGATAATCGGTATAGAAGGTTTTATATCTTCTATTTCCTTTTCAACTTCTTCAATATCATTTTTAAATTTAACTATTTCAGTTGAACAATTCTCAATGCAACTAAGCTTATCCCCTATTGTCTTATTAATTTCTTCAAGTTCCTTAGTCTTTGATTTTCCTAATTCACCAATTTCCTTCATTTTCTTAGCTTTATTACTATTGAAGTTTTCTAGCATTTCTTGTTTTTTATTTTCTATAGCAGCACTTTCAAAAGGTCTTTTACAAGTAGGACACTCTGTTAATATTCCGTCTAGACATATGTCTTTTGATTTTTCATCTTTCCACTCTTGTTTTGCTGCTTTTATTTCTTTTTCTAGTCTGTCATAAGTTTTTCTAAGATTATCAACTTCATAAGATTCTTTATTTTTAATGCTTTCTAGACTATATAATTTTTTTCTTAATGATTCTTTCTTGCTATACAACTCCTGTTTCTTTTGCTCTGTTATCTTGTATGCATCATTTTTATAGTTTTGTATCTTAGTATTGTTAAGTTGAATTTCAGCCATTATTTCTTTATTTTTGATAAGTTGCTGCTTACTAGCTTCCGTTACATCTGATAACTGTTTGTCTATATCTTTTACTTGATTTTCCTTAGATTCTATTTCTGATTCTATTTCTGCAAAATCAATTTCTTGTATTGAGTTATTGGCTTCTTCTATTTTGTAAGGAATTGATTTCTTTTCTTCTTTAAGTTTTTTAATAGAAGCATTTTTACTTTTTAATATGTTTTCAACATCATCTTTCTTTAGATCATCTTCTATTGCTTTTAAATCTTTATTTATCGCAAAGACTTGATCTATGCTCACATCACCAGCAATTTCAAGTATTATTGCTCTAGCTTCTTTCCAGTTAAGATTAGAAAATAAGTAAGGATTAGTAAGTAACTTAAATTGCTTTTCATCAACTATTTCTGAAATTTTCTTAGTGTACTCACTCTTTTTAACCGGAACATCATTTATTTCATACAAAGTTTCATTTCCAGTAAACTTTCTTTCACTTTCACTTTTAGCTCTGGACCATTTTTCTTTTAAAGTTTTAGTTAGCTTTATTTCTTTGCTATCTATACTTAGATAAGCTACTACATGAGGATTAAGCCCTCTTATGATGTTGTTGTTAGCATCTAAAGGTCTTACATCAAAGTCCTTTCTATCCTTAGAGTCCTTATCAAATAACAACCATGTGAATGCATCAAATATACTTGTTTTTCCTAGTGCATTTTCACCTTTTATATTTGTAACCTTAGCAAAATCTATGCTTAGATTAGATATTCCTTTGAAGTTATTTATTTCTAATTTATTTAAAGTTATTGTTTTCATTTTTCCTCCAATTCGTGGTATAATAATACCGTCAATCAAAATTTTTTTACTAGAATTGAGTCTATTCGCAGTAGGCTCTTTTCTTATTTTCTTGTAGATTTTCTTCTGCTAGTTCAGTTTCTTTTATATCTTCTTTTTTCATATCTTCTATTTCTTGCAACTGTTCTTCAAACATTTTCCTTCCTACTTTTAATGCCGCTTCATAACCTTTCCAGTATTCATGTGCAGCAGCTTCATAAATATCTTTCGTGCTAAAATGATTTCTTAATATCTTCGTTTTTGCTTTTGCTTCGTCAATTTCTTTTTTTAATGTATTTGTTGAATTTTTCATGTTGTTTACTGCTTCATCAAGTATCCAGTTCATGTTAAACCTCCTCTACATCTGTAACTTCTAACTCAACTTCGCCACTACCATCTTCAATAAATTTAATTATTGAACCACCAAAATTTTCAATTATAATTTTAATGTCATCTTTGCCATGATCTAACATATCAATATTATCCCAAACACCATCTTCGTAAATATCATTCGGTAATTCTATTTCATAAGTATGGTTTAATTCTATTTTTTCACAAACCTCAATCTTAAACTTTTTCATTTAAACCTCCTTGTTTGTTTGAATTGCATAATGTTTGCCAGTATTAATATCTTTCACTGATAATATAGGGCCTAACTTTTCATGTTTATAAACTACAATTCCTATATTGTTTTTCTCACACATAGCTTGTATCAAATTCATAACCATTTGTATTTCTATTTCTCTGTTGTCATCTTGATATTTACTCATTAGTTGCACCTGCCTTTTCCCATTCAATTGGCATGAATATTTTTTCACCACGAACTTTTTCTTTAACGTATACAAATACTTCTTTTCCTAAGCCTCCAAAGAAGCCATATACTTTCCAGTTGCATATTTTATCCTTTGACATTTCCATACCACTATTGCATTCATAAGGATTTGTAGTAATGCCTCCACATGAAGGGCATCTGAATCCTTTATCACCAACAGATTCATGAAAATCTTTAATAGTATCAAATACTCTAACTTTATCGCCATCTATTTTAGGTTGATTAGCTTCTTGATAATAGTTCATATACCAGTAGTTTCTATTCTCTTCCCAAGAATCAAGTATATCTTCCCAACCAATACCTAATTTATCTTCATAGTGTTTTGCTCTATCAATAATCCACTTGAATGTATCACAATATTTGTGTGTGCATTTTGAAACACGTCTACAAACTGTATTGCCAAATCTTTTCTCGTGCCCTTTTGCTGGTTCATATCTATTAAACTCATGATCACATCCATTAGTATTAAAACACCCTTGTCCATTATTGCAGTCGCTTTTTACTGCTTCTATTAAACTTTCATAACCTTTACTCATCGCTTCCTCCTGTGTACATATCACCTAATTTTTTAAACTCTGATTTTGATATTTCTCTTATGTCATTTCTTAAAACTTTCTTTGCTTCTTCTAAAGTTCCATAACCTTTTTCCCAATCAATTTCACATACTAATCTTGAACTTGGTAAGTCATAATATTTTTACTCATTAGTAGCACACTCCATTTCGTCTAATTTAACTTGTCCATTTGCCCCTTGAATTGCATATTGAAGCATTAGACTAGGTTTCCATTTCTCTATATAATTAAGTGCCTTGTCATAATTTTTAAGAGATATATTTTTGTAGCTATTTACCTTAAATGCTCCTTTTATATCTCTATAAAGTTCTGAAAATAACTTCTTGCTTAACTTCTTGTAAGCTTCTGAATATTTACCTTCTAATAAATGCACTGCCCTTATATTTACTGCCGTTCTTAAGTTTTCTGCTAGTTCGTAATCAACAGTCATCTTTTCTTCTATTGCTCCAACCCTGCTTTCAATTACTTGCTGCTTTCTGTCTATCATAAATATTGCTTGTAATTCCTTTGAAGCATTTTCTAGTGGATTTTCTACCATTTGATTGAATTTCTTTACATACTTAGCTGTAAATAATATCCCTTTTTCACCAGTCATCTTATTAGCCAGTAAATCACAACCTAATTTGGTACATTCATAGCATCTTAATTGTCTACCTCTATCGTCATAAGTATTTTCTATAAAATAATCACCAAGGTGCAGTTCTGCACTTTGCTCTAAAGTTGGCTTGATGCCTACTATTCCTCGTTTTTCATTACCTTCTATCATCCACATTACTTCTTTATGTTCTTTTTCCATCATTACTGCTACTTCATAACTAGGTATTGTTTGAACTGCTTGTCCTTCATTGTTCTCCATAACTTTGTAACTATTGTATAAATCACTGTTTCCCATCTCTATTCCCCTTTTCAACTCTTCTAAATAAACATCTGTATATCCATCATCATCGGCTTTAATAGTTTTCATATAGTCACAAATTAAATCACCAAATGACTTTTTAGCTTTTAAATATTTTTCTTTAGGAACAACCATTCCAAATCCTTCAAAATCATCTTGCCCTCGTGTAGCTCTTAATTCACAATAAAGTTTTACATAAGAAGCTATTTTAGTATCTTCTGAATCCAAATCGTAAAATACACTTTCCCAGTTTGTTAATTCTTCTTCTGTAGCGATGCTTTCATCTATTTCTATTTCAAACTCTTTTTCTATTGTTACTTTAGCTTTAAATCTTTTCATAATTACCCCCTACTCACTAATAACAATTAGCTTTTTACAATTACCAAAACTTTGAGTTTCATTGAAATATCTCATTTGGATTACATTAATACCTAAGTTTTCAAGATGTTTTAACTCTGAATGAATGTTCCTATCTGTCTTATATCTAGTTACCTCTTTAGTGCTGTTTGATTTGATTTTTACTAACATACTTTTCATTTATTTATCTCCCCTTTTCCTTTATCTTTTTATTAATGTTGCTTCTATAAATTCTTTTACTGTTGTTTTTGGCATTTCTTTTGCAAGTCTTTCAAGTTCATCTTTTGTTATTAATAATTTCATTTGTTTCACCCCTTTTTTAAAACTTACCTCCACTTCGCATTACCCATTTTTCATAACTTATTCTATCGATTCTATATTCTCGTCCAACTCTAGTTGTTACAAATAAGTTATGAATATCATTATATTTAAGTAATGCTCTTACATAACTGTCAGATGCCTTTATATACTCCCTAAATTCTTTTGTAGTCATGTATTCTCTTATCGTAAAATCGTTATTTTCCCTAAACATTTGCATTAGTTCAACAATGTCCTCTCTTTCTGATATTGCATTCAAGAGTGAATCTATATCTATATTTCTAACTATTGTCTTTTGCATTTCGGTAGCCATAAATATCACCTCTTTTCTATGTATTTATTTTTTTACATTGGGAATTATAATTTAATCAATTTACACTTTACAACACATTTTGTGCTTCTAATTATCAAAAAAAATTTTATCTATATCAGCTTCATTAAAGGCTTTTTTAAACTTTCGCATAAATCCAAAGCTAGGTTGTCTATCTCCTAACTCTATTTTAGATAAATACGAGGTAGAAACCCCTATTTTTCTAGCAAATTGAACTTGGCTCATACCTTTTTTATTTCTGAAGTTTACCAAAGTCTCATTCATCAATCCCACCTCCTTAGCACGTTTTGTGTTATTTATAATATAATAATATACGACACGAATTGTGTTGTCAACACCTTTTTAACACTTTTTGTATTATTTTAAATTTTATTGCACATTTTGTGTTACTATATTACTATAGAAGGGAGGTATTGCAATGTTTGGAAGTAGATTAAGAGAATTAAGAATAGAAAAAGATATTAAACAGTCTGATTTAGGTAAAATCATAGGAATATCTCCTAGTACTGTCGGAATGTATGAAAGAGAACAGCGATTTCCAGATAAAGATATACTTAATAAACTAGCTGATTATTTTGATGTATCAGTTGATTATCTTTTAGGGAGAACGAATGATAAAAATGTATATAAAAAAATAACCAAATTAGACGAAAGTATAACAACAATAGCAGCACATAAATTAAATCCTCATGATGATTTATCAGATGATGCTATCGCTAAAATAAATGAGTACATTGAATTTGTAAGAATGCAACAGAATAAAAAATAAATTGCATTTTAATGAGCAGTAAAACTGCTCTTTTGTTTTACCTTCTCATAGAACAAATATTCGTTTTTGTTCTCATTTGTTCTATGAGATGTATAAAAAGGGGGAATACTTCAAAGATGAATAAATTGGAACAACTATATAATTTAGCTTTTGACCTTACTATCAATATATTCTTTTTTGATTTAAAAGCTATTGGGTGTTTAGGATTAAATGTGGAAAAAAATGAGCTAGGACATGTGATATTTCTAGATAACAGTTTAAAAAATAATAATAAAATTCATGCGGAAGTATTAGCTCATGAGATAGGGCATTTTTATACTACTATAGGCAATAATTTGAATAACTCATCTACTTATAGAGATGAGTTATATAAAAATAAAGTTGAAAATAAAGCTGATAGATGGGCATATAATTATCTTATTCCCGAAAAAGATCTAGTAGTGGCTATAAAAAAGGGTATAACAGATATGCAAGAACTTGCTGAATATTTCGATGTAAGACTAGAATTTCTTATGAAAAGATTAGAATATTTAGCCTTACTAAAGCAAATGATAAAACTAGAAAATAATAAATATTTAGTATTAACGAATCTTCCTAATCTACACACTTATGAAGATCTATAAAAAGGGGGTATTATTTCGTGAATAATATAAAATCTACTTTTGTAACTAAAAAACGAGGATATTTTTATGTTGCCATGGATTACTATGATAACGGTAAATTAAAACAAAAATTATTAAAGAAATTTGATAAGAAAAAAGATGCAGATAAATATCTTATAGATATAAAATCTCAAATAAATAATAATAAATATATATTGCCTTCTTCAATAACTTTTGTTGATAGATGCACACAATATTATACAGATAAGGCTAAAAATTATTCTCCAACAACAATGAAAAGATACAAAGGCGTAATAAATAGCCACGTTAGTGATTTTTTCAAAGATACTAAGCTTAGTGATATGAATATAAGCCGATACCAAAACTTCATAAATTATATGTTTACAACTAAAAATCTAAAATCAACAACTATAAAAGAAATATTAATGAAAACAAATGCTGTATTACGTGAATGTTATAGACTTCGTGAGATTAATGAAAATATACCAGAATTCATAACTGTTCCTAAACAACGAAAAGAATCTTCGAATATCGATGTGTATACAGTTGAAGAGTCAAAAAAAATATTATCAGAATCCTTTAATAAACCTACTTTGCAAATACCACTGCATCTTTTTCTATTAGCAGGACTTAGATTTGGTGAAATGGCTGGATTATTGTGGGAAGATGTTGATTTTGAAAATAAAGTTTTAAAGATACAACATAACTTAGTAGTATACTATCTTAGAAGAACCAAAACTGATGGCAGTAACAGAGAACTTATTGTCCCAGATATTATTATTGATTTATTAAAAAAAGAAAAATTAAGACAGAACAAATTAAAGCTACAAGGCTTGCTACAAAATGAATGGGATGTTGTCTGTATAAACAGTAGATATAGATACTGGAATAATGAATCATTTAGATCTGCATATATAACATATCTTAAATCTATTAATTTAAGATATATTCATATACATTCATTAAGACATGCACATGCTACTATGTTATTATTAGCTGGAACTGATATGAAAACTGTCTCTGAAAGACTAGGCCATACTGAGATAAATATAACAATGAATATTTATTCTCATGTTTTAAAAGAAATGGATAAAAAAGCATCCGATAATATAGAAAAAATACTGCTATAAAACGTCTAGTTTTTGTCTAGTTTTCGTTTTTGTCTAGTCAATGTCTAGTAAAAATAATACCCAACTATAATAATATAGTTGGGTGTTTTCAATATGTTAAGTTATTTCAGTATAATATAAAATACTCAGATGAAACTTCTCGAACAAGTCCCAGGAAATTCCTAGAGTTTTTAATATTATATTTTAATACGGGCAATATTATAACATAAAAAAAGAAAGGTATAAACCCTTTCTTTTTCTTATCAATAAAATTATTTATTTTAGGTTTGCTGGTCCAAATCCTAGTGGTAATATTTCTTCTAGGGTATATTCTATATAATCATCAAGATTATCTCTATCTTTCGCTAAGTAAATTTTAAATTCTTTTGGTTTGCAAAATTCCATCATTACCTGTCTACAAACTCCACATGGAGAACAATATTCTCCTACTTCACCTGCTTTACTTCCTACTATAGCAATTGCTTCAAACTCTTTTTGTCCCTCTGATACTGCCTTAAAGAAAGCTGTTCTTTCAGCACAGTTTGTTGGAGTGTATGATGCATTTTCAATATTACAACCTTGATATATTTTTCCATTCTTTCCAAGTAAAGCTGCTCCCACATTAAAATTAGAATATGGTGCATAGCTCATTTCTTGTGCTTCAAAGGCATTTTTTATTAATAGTTGTATATTATTCATAAATTTTTAATATCCCTTCCAATTTAATACTTTAATATATTTGATGTGTACATACAAATATATAGAGGATAATCATTATAACATCTATAAATGAAAAAGTATATATTTTTTAAATTTATTTATAACTCTTATCTACTAATTATAATATATATCTATTCATTATTTTATACGATTAATTTTATGATTTTATCTATTTTTTTCCCAAGGCCATACCAAGTTTTATTCGCCATATTTATCTCAGGTCTTTTTTCGTCTTTTCTAATTGTATTTATTAATTTTTCTATGCTTTTAGCAATATTTTCTTCAAACTTTGGTAAATCATCTTTTAATGGAGTAGTTCCATTTATCATCCTAGGCATTGGTAAATACAATATGTGATTAGAATTATTTATTTCCTCTCCAATAAAATCTTCTAATCCATTAATTTTACTAACTATTACTTTACATCCACATGATAAAGCTTCAAGTACTACTATAGGAAGTCCTTCGTAAAAAGAAGGCAAAATAAAAATATGACTTTTATTAAATAACTCTGATAATTCTATATGATTTAGCCTGCCATTAAAATTAACTTTATATATAGATTTTTTTGATAGTTCTATTATTTGATTAATTTCTTCTTTATCACTTCCACTACCTGCTATATTTACTATAATGTCATCTTTATCATAATTTAGAAGGTTAAGGCTATTCATAAAAGACTTTATACCTTTACTCTCACAAATTTTACCTGCATAAGTTATATTAATTTCATTGCCTGTTTTATAGTTTTTATTATAAAAAACTTTATCGTCATAACCACTACCTATAACAGTAACCCTATTGTTTTCAAAATTAAAAGTTTTAATTATATCTTCTTTTTGCGCCTTATGTAAAGCAAAAATATGATCCAACTTATTTATATTTGAAATAATATAGTCCTTTTTTAAGTCAATATTTTTCAATTGTCTAAGACATGTTCCATGACAAATTCCAATTACCTTAATATCATTTACTTTTTCTCTTACAAAGCTTGTAATTAAATATAAGTGATTACATATAATAATATCTGGTTTAAAGTCCTTTATTGCCATATTTAAAATACTTAAAAACTCCTCTTTAATTTCAATTACCATCTCTTCAGTAAGTTCTTTATATTTTGTACTTTCATAGGGCATAATATCACTCATACCAACTACTGGAAAAGGTAATTGAGAAGTATTATAAATCATAGGATAAAACTTTATGTTATCATTAAAATAAGTTTTTTCATCTTTTATGTCAATTCCTGCTATTATACCTTGCTTATGACCTAACTTATGTAAACTTTCAATTACCCCATTCATATACACTCCGCTACCTGTACTATTTGGCTTTTGAGCTGTAATGTGTAGTATTCTCATATTATCCACCCTTTTTTATTTTTTTGTAATATGTAAGTAGACGCAGGATGAATCATCACTTTCTTTAAATCTTGGAAAGATTATGCCATTATAATCTTCTTTTTCCAATTTTCTAATTTTATTATTAATATACTCAATACCTTTATTCTTCCCTACTTCTATCATTTCATTTTCTTTAAAAATATTATACCTATCCCATGCACAAGAAAATCCATCGCTACTCATCATAATTCTCACTTCGCCTTCCACATCAATATAACCATGTATAGATTTTTCAACAGCTTCCTTGTTAAATTCCAATATCCAATATCCTTTATCACTATTTTTTTTAAGTCTATTTTCTATTATGAGAGGAAGTAAAATATTCTTTTTTTCAAATATAGTTAAATTACATCTTTTATTTAGATTCTCCATCTTAGAGAATACTTTTTCATCCAATTTACAAACGCGTTCGTCTTTTATTATTATATCTTCATTTAATTTATTTAATAATAAAGTACAATCTCCAAGAAGAATATACTCTAATTTATCCGTGTAAAATTTTATTATTACTACAGATGCTGAAGGTAAATCTAAATTTTCGATTTTTAACCCATTTAATTTTAATAAATATTCTTTTTTTATCTTTTCTAATCCCTCTAATACTATTTCTTTTAGCGATTTATCTTTATCTATATTCTCTTGTAAGTATTTATTCCACCAAGATACATACCACTTAGCATCACTTTCTTTAGATATTAAGTTTTTATTATTTAATCCTGTGGCTCCATCTAATACCCACGCACCTTTTTTACATAATCCCACCATATCTTCATTGTAAATTCCACTACCTTTATCACAAAGTAGTTCAAATTCCTTAATATCTATTTCCATAGTCTCCTCCAAATTATGATATAAATATTTATCTGTAAATATTATTGTATAGTAAATATAAATTATTACAACCATTTCTTAGCAAGCAAAATTCATTACTCTTAAAGAAAGCTGTATTACCTATTTGGTAATACAGCTTTTTATTATATAGATTCAATAATTTTATTTTTTAATGTGAAAGTTATGTTGGTACCAACACCTTTTTCACTGTCTATTATCATTTTACCACCGTGTAGTTTTACAATTTCATTACTTATGGCAAGTCCAAGTCCACTACCTGATTTATTGAAATCTTCTTGGAAGAACTTATCTAAAACTTTAGTTAAGTTTTCTTTATTAATACCAACCCCATTATCAGTAACAGTAAATGTGGTAAATTCTTCTCCTTGTGATACAACTACAACAACATATCCACCTTCTGCAGTAAACTTAATAGCATTTTGGACCAAGTTAATTAAAACTTGTCTAAGTCTATTTTTATCACCTTGGATATCCAAAATTTCATCTGTTTTAAATTCTGTAAGAAGCGTAATATTTTTTTCATTTGCCTTAACAGCCAACTGAGTTACTACACCTTTTGCCAGTTTAGTTACATCTACCATATCAATTTGAAGTCTTATTCTATCTGAAGATAAACGAGAAAAATCTAGCAAATCTTCTACTAAAGATATCATTCTTTCTGTTTCATCTTGTATTATTCCAAGACCCAAATCTAGCTCTTCTTTTCCAATCCCTTCGTAGGCCAAAGTTTCACTCCATCCTTTTATGGATGTTAACGGAGTTCTAAGCTCATGAGATACAGAAGATATAAATTCTTCTTTTAGTTTTCTACTTTTATCAATTTCCACAGCCATATGCTCAAATGTTTGAACAAGATCTGCTATTTCATCATCATGCAGTTGCTCTTTTTTCAATTTGATATTGTAATTTCCTTGAGCCAATTCATTTGCAAATTGTTTTAAGTTTTTAAGTGGTTTAATTAAAGATTCTGCAAATCTCAAACTAAGTAAAAATGCAATAAGCAAAATAATTACACCTGCAATAATGAAGAAGAAAACAAGTTTAATTATGGTATTATCAATTTTTCTTAAAGACAAGCTATACCTAACAACACCTTCTATTTGGTTATTAACTTTAAGCGGTACAGATATACTCATAACATGTTCATTTGTTCCTACAATATTATATGTATAAGGCGTTAAGTTACTGCTTCCTTTTAATGCCTTATTTACATCTTCATATTCATACTTTTCATTAGTTTTTATTCCATACTTATCTAATATTACATTTTTATTTTTATCTATAAATTCAATAGAAAAATTTGTATTACTATTTACTTTTCCCTTTTCAAAAATATTAGAAACTTTATTTTCAAAACTAGTGGACTCCATTCCTACACCATCGTATATGTCCGTAGTATAGTTTGCTTGAGAAATCAAAGATTGTTTAGCTGAGTTGTAATAATAGTTTTGAAGATAAAACATAAATAGCCCTTCAAATAATGCTACTGTTATAATTATCATTATAAAATAATACTTTATGACTCTTTTTCTCAGACCTTCTAAATGTAGCACCTATTATTCATCCTTTCTAAAACAATATCCATAACCCCAAACTGTTTGGATGTACTTAGGTTTTGATGGATCATCTTCTATTTTATTTCTAATTCTTCTAATGTTAACATCTACTATTTTAAAATCGTATAAGTAATTACTTCCCCATACCTCATTTAATATTTGATCTCTACTTAATGATTTTTTAGCATTTACCATTAAGTATTTTACTATAGAAAATTCTGTAGGTGTTAATTCTATTTCTAATCCATTTTTATATAATTTTCTTTTATCTATGTTTAATACAAAAGGATCAGATATTATTTCATTACTCTTAAGCTTACTATCGTCTTTTTTAACTCTTCTTATAAGAGCTGATACCCTTACTAACAATTCTTTTATGCTAAATGGTTTTACAATATAATCATCAGCCCCAGATATAAATCCTTCTAATTTGTCTTCTTCTTGACCTTTTGCAGTTAACATTATAACTCCAATTTGATCAAATTGTTGTCTTATAAATTTACATACATCTATTCCACTCATATCTGGTAACATCACATCAAGTAAGGCTATTGATATGTCTGAGTGATTTGAAAGTTGCTCAATAGCTTCTGACCCACTTCCAGCTTCAATTATTTCATACCCTTCTCTTTTTAAATTTATACTTACAAAACTTCTTATACCTATTTCATCTTCTAAGACTAATATTTTTTCCTTCATTTTTTAATAATTCCTCCCAAAATTTCTATTTCTATTCATAAATTATAGAAAAATATTCCTTCATATTTTCTAATGTTAAGTCATATTTTTTAAAATTATCTTTATTCTTAACTACTAGTTGATAATAGTTATTATCTGTCTCAGCCAAGATACTATCCATTTTAGGACTTGCCTTAGTATCCTCAACTAAGTTTTTGGCAGATATACCTATTTCGAACAATTCTAAAGGCTCTTTACTACTCTTGTCATAGTAATAGAAAATATAATATGGTGTTTCCCCTTCTATGCTCTTTTGAATATATAGTTTATTTGCAAGATTGTCAGGTACTAAAAATTTAAAATTATTCTTATAGTTATAATAAACTTGGCTTATAAATATTGTATCTGCGTCTTTACCAGTTTTATTATTCCACTTTCTCCAACTCACAAGAGCCGATGGCTTACTATTTGATGCAAAATTTTCAATCATGTTATTATTTAGTACTGGTATGTCTAAAATTCCATCACGATTTTCATCTCTTACAGGCACATAGTAAGAATTAAATATAAGATTGTCATCATTAAATACTTTTTTAAGTTTATTATCTTTCATAAATAATATTTGAGTTGCATAACCATTTTCTTTTTTTAATGTAGGCATGCTTAGAATTACACCTTTTTTATTATTGTAGACTTTGCCTATTACTAAGTACAAATCATTTAAGTTTTTCACATTAGGTATTTTAATGGCATCAGTTGTAAATAATTCATTATCATTTGAGTAATTTAACATTGTTGTATACATTTCGCCACTACTACTATCGTAGTTCATCATTAAAATATCTAGTTTTAAGTCATTGTCTATAAACCCTACTTTTATTTTCATCTGAGTATATTTTTTATAATCATCTAACCAAGTTGGTTTTATTTTAGAAATCCTAGTGACTTTATTGTCTTTTATACTATATACATTCATAGTGGTTACTGACTTGTTGTTTATAAGTAATATAACTTCATCACTTCCATCATTGTTTAAGTCATAGAAGCTTGCGTACTCTATTTCCTCACCTTCTTCAAGGTAACTATCTTCTAATGTATATCCTTTATCATTTTTAGAAATAAGTACAAAACCAACCTTATTTATTTTCAAATTTACATCTTGTCTTTTTTGAAATGCAATTATATTTGAGTCTACTTCATTTATTTGCCCAACCTCACCTGAGTTATCCGGTAAGACTAACGTGGTTCCATCTAGGGATTTGTTTATAAAGGTGTATAATTCGTTATTTCCTTTATCGTAAATAATATTATCATCAAGTAGGTTTTCAGGTAAATCACTACTTGTATCACAGCCTGTTGTCATTATACACATAACAAATACTAAGGCTGCTATTTTTAGTAACTTCATATATTCCCTCCTATTTATATTTGTCAGCAAAGAAGTTCTTAAAATTATTTATCCTTTTTTCTTCTTGTTTTATTTTTTCTTCACATAAACCAGACCTTCCTAGTCTATCAGCCAGCGAAAGTAAGCTTATTTCTTCATAATCAGAATCATTAATTATTTCTTTTTCTTTAAAATATGGTAGCTTTTTATCGTAGAATAGTGGTTGCATGTGGTACTTTACTAAAATACATACCTCATTAATAAATTTTTCATCTTCTGTTACTTGATGCAAAAATTGTCTAGATAGTATTTCTCCTTGTAAATCATGTCCATAAGCAGTTATTTTATTTTTTCTTTTTTTTGTAGTTGTTAATTTACCTAAATCATGCAATAATGCAGACCACATAAATACTCTTTTATTTTTAGATTTTTCTTTCAAATCACTAGCTTTATCAATTACTAATAAAGTATGGTTTAACACATTTCCTTCAGGATGATGAGTTAAGTTTTGTTCTATATCTTCCAAGTTTTTAATTTTAATAAATGGTTTTTGTTCAAACGCTCCTTCATCAATTAACTTTCTAATTTCCACTGATGGTTTATCACTACTTTGCAATATATCATCCACTTTTAAAAATAGTTCTTTACAAGTCATAATAATCACTCTTTCTATTTTATTATACATGAAATTTTTCAAAATAAAAGATTACTTCCTTAAGTAAATCTTATTATATTCTATCATAAGATTGTTCTTTTATTTATATTTTCTTTTTTTCTTAAGATTTCTTATTATTATCTATTATGTATTTATACAAAAAAAATATAAAGCTAAATCTAAAGATATATAATAAAATAAAAATATACCTTTAAGATTCAGCTTTTATAGTATTTTATTTAGTTTTTAGGAAATTTATCGTCTGACCAAATTATATCTTCAAATTTATGTTCACTTAATTCATCTTCATCAACTTCTATATGAGTATTTTCGTCAATAGGATTTTCATATTCCTTCATATTTCTAAAAATGTTGCCTTCTACAATTTCCTCTTCATCATTTTTAACTTCTTCTACTTCAATAGTTTCTAAGGATTTTGTTTTTATATCATCTTCTTTTCTTGACTTTTTAGATGATTTTTTACCTTTGTCTTCTTTCGTAGGCTTACTATCTTTTTTCGATGTCTTCTTATTTGTTTTGTTTGATTTGTTTTTGCTATCTTCACTTGGTTGTTTCTTAGAATTCTTTTTGGATGATTTATTTGATTCTTTTTTCGTTTTTTTAGATTTTGTTGATTTTGATGATTTGCTATCTTTAGGTTGAGCTTCAACTTCTGTTTTATCTTTTTTACTTTCCACATCTATAATTTCTTTTGGCTCATCATTATCACTTTTATGTTTTTTATTTGAAGTTTTTCCTTTTTTATTTTCATCTTCATTAGAAGTAGATTTTTTCTTAGCTCCTAAATTAAGTTTAATTGCTTTCTTTCTCTTTCTTGTTGGTTCTTCTTGTACAATATCTTCATTATTTGATTTATTTTCATCTACTAAATCATTTAATATTACTTCATTATAATCTTCTACATATGAAGAGTTTTTCTTATTATTTCTTGGTTCTTTGTGTTTTGCATTTCTTCTCAGGTTATTTTTTGTATTAAACAAGTTTACACCCCCTTAAACTTACTTATTATAATATATATTCAGTTTAAGGGAATATATTTAACTTTTTAAGAATTATTTATTATTTTTAGGTGGTCTTGGTCCTATATACTGATATAAATTACTCTTTAACATACCATTATATAACTTTCTTCTTCTACTTGCTTCTTCTCCAAACTCATTTTCAAAGTCTTCGTAAGAAGTAATTAAGTAATATGACCAATTTTTAAGCTTTCTAAATGTATATCCCAGTTGTTTATAAAGCATTTTAACTGTATCTGCATCTTCTAGTCTTTCTCCGTAAGGCGGATTTGTTACTATAAATCCGTATTCTTCATCACTAGTAAACTCAGTAGCATCGCCATAGTTAAATTCTATATAATCTGCAACACCGGCTATTTCTGCATTTTCTCTAGCTATTTCTAAAGCTTCTTCGTCAATATCGTAACCATATATTTTAAACTCTATATTTTCATCTACTTTGGCATAGGCTTCTCGTCTTACATCCCACCAAATTTTTTTGTCCATAGTTCTCCATGACTCAGAAATAAACTCTCTATTCATACCTGGTGCCATATTTATTCCCTTCATAGCAGCTTCTATTAAAAGAGTTCCTGAGCCACACATTGGATCAACTAAAGTTCTTCCTGGTCTCCATGGAACAAGTTCCATTATGGCAGCAGCTAAAGTTTCTCTAATTGGTGCCTTATTAGCTCTTTCTCTATATCCTCTTTTATGAAGAGCAGTTCCTGATGTATCTATTGTTAATGTTACTTTGTCCTTGTGTATAAATACAAATATAGGATATTTTTCTTTATCTTCTTTTAATAATCCTGTTTCTAAATAGCTTTTCTTTAAACTTTCAACTATAGCTTTTTTTACTATAGATTGTATATCTGGTGTTGAATATAGCTTTGATTTTATTGAAGATGCCTTTGAAATAGGAAACTGTGCACCAAAAGGTATATACTTGGACCAGTTTATTCTCTTTGTTCCTTCAAATAGTTCGTCAAAGCTTTTAGCTTCAAATTCCGCTACTTTAAGATGAACTCTTTCTGCACATCTTAAGTAAATATTTGATTTAGCAATACCTGCTTCATCAGTTTTATATGTAACCCTTCCATCTTCTGTTTTAATTATTTCATAACCTAAATTTTGTATTTCTCTGTTTAACATTTTTTCCACACCAAAAAAACATGGTGCTACTAAAGTATATTCTTTTTTCATCTGTTCCTCCTGTTCTTAATTCATGCTTCCCATTTTGTAACCATTTAAATCTAAGGTAACGTATTTAAAACCTATTTCTTTAAACTTTAGATTTACTTTATTTATCATATCATCATCGTAAAATTTGCAAATTTCCTTTTTATCAACTTCTATTCTTGCAATATTGTCATGAACTCTTACTCTATACTGACTAAAATTATTATCTTGTAAAAAATTTTCCCCTTCTTCTATCATCCTAAGCTTTTCTTTAGTTATTTTATCCCCTACTGGTATTCTAGTAGCCAAGCAAGAAAAGGAAGGTTTTTTATATGTGGCAACATTTAATTCTTTTGATAAAATTCTAATTTCTTCTTTGCTTAATTTAGCATTTTTTAAAGGACTTATTATGTTTAATTCATCTAAGGCCTTTAATCCAGGTCTATAGTCATCTAAGTCACTTAAATTAGTTCCATCAAGTATATATTTAATATTATGTTCACTTGCTATTTCTTTTATTTTACTAAATACAAATTTCTTACAATGATAACATCTTAAAGGTCCATTTTCTATAAATTCTTGTGAGTCCAGATTATCAATGTTGCAAAGAACATGGTTAACCCCATATTCTTTCGCATAATTTACAGATTCTTCAATTTCTCTACTTGAATGCATCATAGCACTAATAGTAATAGCCATAACATTTTCCCCTAGTACATCCTTTGCAACTTTTAATAAAAAATTACTATCTACGCCTCCTGAATATGCTATTGCTACTTTTTTCATTTCTTTTAAATTATTAGTCAATAAATTTAATTTATCATTTAATATTTTATCCATATGTTTTATCCCACCCACTTGAAATAATTTATCTTCTCTAGTATATATAAAGATTTTTAATAAATCAAACTTTAAATTTTGCTTTGATTGGTCTTTTACTGTAATAAATAATTTACACTATAAACTTTTTCATTTTCTTTATATACTCTCGTAACTCTTCTATTAATCATGCATAAAACTTCATAATTAATAGTATCGTTCCTTTTTGCATTTTCTTCTGCACTAATCTCTCTTATATCATTATCTATAATTGTAACTTCATCACCTATTTCTATATTCATGTCTAAAGGGGCTTTAACCATACATTGGTCCATGCACACTCTTCCCACTACCTCTAATATTTCTCCTTTTATAGAAACCTTAGGATTACGTTGAATTCTATTAAATCCATCTGCATATCCTATCGAAATTGTAACTATCTTACTCTTTTCACTTGTTTTATAAATATGACCGTAACTAATGCCCACATTTTCATCTAGTATTTTGACATTAGTTACAGCTGATTTTAATTTTAGACATGGTTTTAACTCTATATCCCTATTTACTTCGTCTGATGGATAATATCCATATAATATGATACCTATTCTAACCATATTAAATAAATCTTTATTTAAATCAATTATTGCTGCACTATTTGCAACATGTTTTATTGGTATATTAATATTTAAATTAGTTAATTCCTCAATTACCTTTTCATATCTCTTTAACTGAATTAATGTAGTTGTTTTATCTTTTTCGTCTGCCTTTGCGAAATGAGTAAAAATACCTTCAATATATATATTTTTAAAATTATTTATCTCTTTAATATATTTTGTAGCTTCTTTAGCTAAAAATCCTAATCTACTCATTCCTGTATCAACCTTTATATGTACCTTAGCTCTTTTATTTAATTTTTTTCCTATTTCATCTATTTTTTTAGCATATTCCAAGTTGTATACTGTAATAGAGATATCTTTTTCTATTGCTTCTTTTATCATATGTATATCTGTGTATCCTAAACACAAAATAGGTAAATTAATATCATTATTTCTAAGTTCCAATCCTTCTTCTATTCTAGCCACTGCAAAAAAATCTATATTCTTATCTTCTAAGTATTTAGAAACCTTCACAGAACCACATCCATATGCATTTGCTTTTACAACACAACATATTTTCATATTTTCTTTCAAACTATTCTTTATTTCTTTTAAATTGTAGCCTATGCTATTTAGGTTAATTTCAGCCCATGTTCCTGATTTGATTATCATCTTTACCTCCTCAAATCTTTTGATATTATTTTATTATATAATTTCATATTTTTTTTTACAATAAATATAATATTTTTTAATCCAACAGTATTATATCTTATATAAAAATTTATTATTCTATCTATTTTTTAAAACAAAAATATTTTTTGATTTATTTAAATTTTCTTATATTTATATGGCATTTTACACTTTAAAATATAACAATTATACTTTCGAAAATTTTATCGAATTTTATATAAAAAAGTATTGTTATATTTAAAAGAAAATTATATAATGATACAGGATTATTTGAAGAAATGCTTTTCAAGTAAAAGCAAAATAATAAACTTACTTAAAAAATGAATATTGAAAGGAAAATGTAATAATGAGTCAAAAATTACAAAAAAACTTAGGACTTGCTGCTGCATTATCTACAGTTGTAGGTATGGTTATTGGTGGTGGAGTATTCTTTAAACCACAAGCGGTTTACACTTTAACAGGAGGGGCACCAGGGCTTGGAGTATTAGCTTG
Organism: Terrisporobacter glycolicus ATCC 14880 = DSM 1288; assembly: GCF_036812735.1. NCBI lineage: Bacteria > Bacillati > Bacillota > Clostridia > Peptostreptococcales > Peptostreptococcaceae > Terrisporobacter > Terrisporobacter glycolicus. The sequence continues at coordinate 2,564,439 of NZ_CP117523.1, forward strand.
GTTTTTAGCTGGTATACTTACAATTACTGCTGGTTTAACTGCTGCTGAGGTTTCTGCTGCTATTCCTAGAACTGGTGGTATGATGGTTTACATTGAAGAAATTTATGGTAAAAAATTAGGAATGTTAACAGGTTGGATGCAATCAGCATTATTCTTCCCTGCTACAATTGCTGCATTAGCAGTTATGTTTGGTAACCAAACTTGTATATTACTTGGATTAAATGAAAGCATTGCTATCCCAATATCAATTGCTACGGTATTATTAATAAGTATATTAAACACATTTGGAAGTAAGACTTCTGGTATTATACAAACGGTTGCAACTATAGCAAAACTAGTTCCACTTGCTATAATAATAGTATTCGGTTTCATTAAAGGTGGTGGAGGTAATCCTATAGCTACTCCGCTAGTTGCTGAAGGTGTATCTCCTGCATCAGTAATAGGGCAAGTATTAATAGCTATATTATTTGCTTATGATGGATGGATTAATGTTGGTGCTATAGCTGGCGAAATGAAAAACCCGGGAAAAGATTTACCAAAAGCCATCGTTGGTGGTTTATCAGTAACTATGGCTGTTTATATTGTAATAAACATAGCTTATTTATGGGTATTACCAGCTGATCAAATAGCTCAATTTGCTAACCCAGCTTCTGCTGTTGCTCAAGTATTATTCGGAGAAATAGGTGGCAAAGTTGTTACTGCTGGTATATTAATTTCAGTATTTGGATGTATGAACGGATATTTATTAACTGGTCCAAGAGTTCTTTATACTTTAGGATCACAAAAATCATTACCAGGATACAAAATTGTTGGTGCTTTAAATAAAAATAATGTTCCTGCTAAAGCAACATTAATAATGGGTGTTTTATCATCATTATATGCATTATCTGGACAATTTAATTTATTAAGTGACTTATCAATGTTCGCTGTATGGTCATTCTATGTATTAACTTTCATAGGTGTTATAATCCTAAGAAAAAAACAACCAGATTTACACAGACCATATAAAGTTCCTATGTATCCATTTATACCAATGATAGCTATAGCTGGTGGATTATTTGTTGTATTAAATCAATTATTATTTGCTGGTATTACAAATACTATAATTTCACTTGGTGGAGTTTTAGTCACGCTAGCTGGTTTACCTCTTTACAACATAGCTCAAAAGCAAGTTGCTAAAGAAAATAACAGTAATGACTTAAATAAAGTTGCATAATAAAAATAAAAGAGCTTTCTTCATACTTATTGAAGAAGGTTTTTTTAATATAAGAAACAAACTTTAATTTTTCATAAATACATAAAAAATATCCTTTTACAAATATTAATATATAATTTAGGGAATTAAATCACCTACAATTAAATTTTAATATTTTACAAATTAACATTTTTTGTTGAATTTATAGTTTTCATTTAGAAAATATGTTTGAAAGGAAATTTAGATTATGAGTCAAAAATTACAAAAAAATTTAGGTCTTACTGCAGCTTTATCTACAGTTATTGGTATGGTTATTGGTGGTGGAGTATTTTTCAAACCCCAAGCAGTTTACGCTTTAACTGGTGGAGAGCCTGGACTTGGTATGATAGCTTGGGTAGTAGCTGGAGTTATAACAATAGCTGCTGGTCTTACTGCAGCAGAAATTTCTGCTGCAATTCCAAAAACAGGTGGCATGATGGTTTATATTGAAGAGGTTTATGGTAAGAAGCTTGGTGTTCTAACAGGTTGGATGCAATGCGCTTTATTTTTCCCTGCTACTGTAGCTGCACTGGCAGTTATGTTTGGTAATCAAAGTGCAACACTAATAGGAAACAAGAATTTAATAGTTCCCATAACCTTAGGTGTTATTTTGCTTATCAGTGTTTTAAATACTCTAAGTTCTAAGACAACGGGACTTATACAAATAATAGCTACAGTTTGTAAATTAATTCCTCTTGTTTTAATAATAATATTTGGTTTTATAAAAGGTAATGGAAATAACCCTATAACTTCTCCTTTAGTAGGCTCGGGTGTATCTACTGGATCTATTATAGGTCAGTTATTAATTGCCATATTATTTGCATATGATGGGTGGATTAACGTTGGTGCCATAGCAGGAGAAATGAAAAACCCTGGTAAAGATCTCCCAAAAGCTATCGTTGGTGGTTTAGCTTTTGTTATGGTTGTTTATATAATAATAAATGTTGCTTATTTATGGGTTTTGCCAGCAAGTGAGCTAGCACGCTTTGATTCACCAGCTTCTGCAGTAGCAGAAGTAATATTTGGACCTATTGGTGGAAAACTTATAACTACAGGTATTTTGATTTCTGTGTTTGGTTGTATTAATGGTTATTTATTAACTGCTCCTAGAGTTCTCTACACTTTAGGTCAACAAAAATCTATCCCAGGTTATAAATATTATGGTTCATTAAATAAAAGTGGTGTACCTGGAAATGCAACTATAATAATGGGTATTTTATCAGCTCTTTATGCTTTGTCTGGTCAATTTAACTTATTAACTGACTTATCAATGTTTGCAATTTGGTCTTTTTACGTATTAACATTTATAGGTGTAATTCTGCTTCGCCAAAGACAACCTGAATTAGATAGACCATATAAAGTTCCTTTATATCCGGTAATACCAATAATAGCTATTGCTGGAGGTTTATTTGTTGTCGTAAATCAATTATTATTTGCCGGCATGGAAAACACCCTAATATCTTTAGGAGGAGTAATTGTTACTTTAATAGGACTCCCTCTTTACTCTTTAGCGCAAAAACAAGTAAATAATGATGATAAAGCTGCTTAAATTAAAAACATAAAATAGCATGATAAATACATATTTATCATGCTATTTTACATTAGATCACTTCTTTTTTCTCATATAAAAACCTAGTAATAAAGTATGAAATAAGTAGTATTAATATTGTTAGTATTCCACTAAAAAGATTAACGTTTATTTCACTTAATTTGTTAAGTATTTTCATAACTGTTTGCATATCATCAACAGCTAAAGATGGTATCATCACAATAATCATAAATATAAATATCATTGCCATTCTACCCTTTTTCATTCCAAAATATAACAAAACCGGAATTAATACTGATATTAAAGTAACAGCACTTATTATGCCAATATATAAAATTATTTTATAATCAATTCCGCTTAAATCAACTAAATTTACTTTATTAGATATAAAAAATATGAAAGAACATAGTATACTAGCCCCAACAATAGTAAATATACAGAAAACATATCTAGAAATAACATATTCATTCTTTGTAACAGGTAAGTGAGAAATCATATAATCTATTCCATAGGAATCTTCATATGCCATAGTTTGATATGCTATAACATAAGTAATCATTCCCATTAGCATCGTTGAAAAGCTAGGATTAATTAAAGATGCAGCACCAAATGCAACCAATACAAATAAAGCCATTTTTTTTACTGAAAGAAAATTATTGAAGCTTAAATTCACTAAATTCATTACGTTTCTCATTACTTTTTCCCCCTTGTATAATAAGTTAATATGTCTTCCAAGTTAGGCTTGTCATAAACTGCCTCTTCACCAAATAGCTCATATGCTTTTTCTTTATTTTTTACTAATCCTTCGAATCCAAAGCTATTTTTATTAACTGATATAAATATATCTTTTGTTTCTTTTTGTAATAACTCATTATTTCCTTTTACTATAATATGATTTTGTAAAATGCTATCTTTATCATCAGCTAAGAAAATTCTTCCCTTATAAATGAATACTAAGTAATCTCCTATTTTATCTAAGTCACTAGTTATGTGAGTTGAGAAAAATACTGTAGCATTATCCTCATCTATTCTTTCTTGTAACATTTCTAGTACTTCATTTCTAACTAAAGGATCCAAATTAGCTGTAGGCTCATCCATTATAATTATTTTAGGACGATGGGATAAAGTCATTACTATTTCAAATTTTTTTTGTTGACCTTTAGATAGTTCTTTATAAATCTTATTTTCATCTAATTGAAATTCTTTCATATATCTATTATAAAGTTTTTCATCCCAGTTTTCATAAAATAAACAAAGAGATTTTTTTATCCTACTTAATTTTGATTCTTGTAAATATCCATTAAATTCACCCACATATCCTATATGCTCTTTTAAAGATAAATCATCCCCTTTATATTCTTGATTAAACAACTTAACACTTCCACCGTCTCTTTTTAACATATTAAGTATTAGTTTAATTGTAGTTGTTTTTCCAGATCCATTCGGACCAATAAATCCTGTAACAAAGCCTTCTGGTATTTTTAAATCTTCTATTGTTAAAGAAAAATTATCAAAATTTTTTCTTAAATTGTTAATTTCAATTGCATTCATTTTAAACCTCCTCATAAATACTTTTAATAATTTCCATAAAATCTTTTTCATTTATTCCCATTTTTTTTGCACTTAGAATTATTTCTTCTAACTTACTTTCCATCTCAAATATTGCTGCTTCTTTTAATCTTTCTGTGCTTTGACTACATACATAACTACCTTTGCCTGCAACGGTTTGTATATATCCTTCTTTTTCTAATTCTTCATAAGCCCTTTTTGTTGTAATTATACTTACCTTTAATTCTTTAGCCAAAGATCTTATGGATGGTAGCAATTCCTCACTATTTAAGTCTCCACTTAAAATCTGTGACTTAATTTGATTTTGAATTTGTTCATAAAGTGGAACTGCTGAAGAGTTACTTATAATTATATTCAACTACTATTGCCTCCTTTCATACATAAGATATGTATATAAGTGTTTATATCAGTTTATAACTGTATATATTTATTATATACATATAGTAACTGTTTTGTTATACCTTGTCAACTATAAAAAAATCTCCTTTGAAATTAATCAAAGGAGATTTCTAATTATAATAAGTTTTCTTTATATTCATTTTCTTTAAAACCAATTAAAACTTTTTTATTATCTACTAATAAAGGTCTTTTTATAAGCTTTCCATCACTTACAAGTATATCAAGCATTTCATCTTCGCTTGCAGTCTTTAATACTTCTTTAAGTCCTAATTCTCTATATTTTACCCCACTTGTATTAAAGAATTTTTTTAATTCATATCCACTTTCTTCATAAATTTTTTTCATTTCTTCTTTTGTGGGTGGTGTATCTACTAAATCTATTTCTTCAAAGTTTATATTATTTTCCTTAAGCCAATTCTTGGCTTTTCTTGCTGTAGATCATTTCTTGTATCCATAAAGCTTCATATTATTATTCCTTTCTGTCATAAAAATTCCACGGCACCAATTCAACTTCTCCATAAGATCTTTCTTTTAATCTATTGGAGTACTCACCTTTATAGTTTATTAAATGTAGTGTAACCAATTCCACATATCTTATGGCAATTTGAATTATATTCCACATATCTTCCACATGAAGAGTTGCTCTATTTCTTTTTCTACTTGGATGAACTATTTTATTCCTAAAATAAGTAATTAAATCTACTCCATCTAAAAATTTACTTTGAATATATTCATCAAATAAATAAAGTTCTTCCTTTCCTGTAGGAATTTTACAATTATTAAGCAACATTCTAATATTTGTGGATGATAAATTTTCATCAAACTCTTCATCACTTAAAATCTTTTGTTGCTCAACTAAAACCACATAGGATAAAGTTTCAAGTGCAATTTGCATGGAAATAATATTGTTTTCAATTGTAGTATTACCCAATGTTTCTATGTACCAATCAATAACTTGTTTAATAGCATGTCCATAATATATATCATTTAATCTTTTACACATTAACGTCATATATTTTTCTATATTATGGTTATTAGCTATGGTATCCTTCCAATTAGGTACAAATCTAAAAGGGCTTACTATACATTCTCTACATAGTCTAAATATGTTATTGTTTAGCTCATACCCTTTAACTATGCATATATCAACATATCTTCCACACATAAAGCTAAGTGCCATAGATATGTTATCCAACACATCGTTTATATTATTGGTCTTAAATAAACTGTTGTCTTTCTTTTTCATTCTTCCGATGTGGGTAATTATAGTTCCAGATTTATCTTTTAGTTCACGATTTAGTTCCTTAGTAAAATCATATCTTTTATCAATGGTTACTTCTAAATCACCTATATTAAATTCCATCCTCCCAGCAAATAACTTATCTTCGTGCATTATGAGTTTGCCTGAATATCTATCAAGATTTACTATATAAAAATCTATACTATCTACGAAATAGTTCTTTGACTTAATATATCCATCATTAATGTAACCTTCTAAGAATAAATCACTGGATACTGTTACAGTTACGTTTATCGGTTTATAACCATAAACTTCTAATATAGCGTTATCATAATCTAGAGTTATATCTACATCATAATCTTTTCTTGATAAAACTTTTCCTTTAAAGTTTATAGACATGGGAGTGGTCATTTTATAAAATACTTTTCCGTAGCATTTATATTTTTTATTATATAAGTAAACACAAAATCTTCCTTCATGGATACTAATATCTTCGCTTACATCATAATCTAAATAATCTAAAGATATAGCATCTTTAAGTGATTTCATAACTACTCCACCTTTTCTAATATATTAAATTTTATTATATCATAATAAATATATTCATTGTTGATAAAATTCTATTATATACAAGAACAGATTAGAAATAACTCTAATCTGTTCTAGATACTTAGCATTTAGCTAAACATTCCTTTTTATTTTCCTCTGGCTCTTTAGCTTTGTAATCATTAATATCTATTTTAGTCATTTCATTTTTATTCATTGTATTAAATGCCTTTGATAACATTAATTTTATTCTATTTATTTGATTTACCTCACTTGCCGATGGGTCATAATCTATTGGAATTATATTTGCATCTTTATATCTTCTCTTTAATTCCTTAATAGATCCTTTTCCAATTATATGATTTGGTAAACATCCAAAAGGTTGCATACAGATAACATTTTTCACATCATCTTCTATAAGTTCTATCATTTCACCTGTTAATAACCATCCTTCTCCTGTTTGATTCCCAAGAGATACTACTTCAGAGGCTTTCTTTGCCAAATCTCTAATATCTTTTGGAGTGGAAAATCTTTTACTTTCTTTTAATGATTTCATATAAGTTTTTTGATAAAAGTTAGCAATTTTAATAAATACTTTAGCTCCTATTGTTGATTTCTTACTTCCTTCTAAATATTTACTTTTGAAAAGTGTATTTACAGACCAAGCAGTAAAGAAATTAATAAGTTCTGGCATTACCGCTTCTGCACCTTCTTTTTCCAATATATCTACAACATTATTATTTGCTGTTGGATGAAATTTAACCAAAATTTCACCTACTAATCCTACACGTGGTTTAGTGATATTTATTATTTCTAAGTTATCAAAGTCTTTTACTATATTTCTTATATTATTTTTAAACTCTGAAAATCTACCATTTTTTACAGATTCTTTGCATTTAATTACCCATTTATCATAAAGCTTATTAGTACTTCCCTTTATAGCTTCATAAGGCCTTACCCTGTATACTACCTTCATTAATAAATCTCCATAAATGGAACTCATAATAGTTCGGTGAATTAGTTTTAATGATATGTTATCCATTACACCATTATCCTCTATATTATTTACACTTAGTGATATAACTGGTATATCCTTAAAACCTGCCTCATATAATCCCTTTCTTAAGAAACCAATATAATTAGTTGCCCTACATCCTCCACCTGTTTGAGTAATAGCTACAGACGTATTATTTAAATCATATTCACCCGATTTTAAAGCCTTTATTAATTGACCTATTACAATTATCGCTGGATAACAAGCATCATTATGTACATATTTTAGCCCTTCTTCTATTACTTCTCTATTGGTATCTTGAAGTATTACTAAATTCCATCCACAAGAATTAAAAGCTTCTTGTAAAAATTGAAAATGTACAGGAGACATTTGAGGTGCAAGTAGAGTATGTTTCATATTAAGCTTTGTATTTTTAACATAAGGTATCTTCTTAATCTCTATATTTTCCGCTCTTATGTTATTTTCTTCTCTTTCTTTCATTGCAGCTTTTAAAGATCTAAGTCTTATTTTTGCTGCTCCCAAATTATTACCTTCATCTATTTTTATAACAGTATAAATTTTAGATTTTTCACTTAAAATCTCTTCAACTTGTTCTGTAGTTACTGCATCTAATCCACATCCAAAAGAGTTTAGCTGAACTAACTCTAAATTATCAAAATCTCTTACAAAAGATGCAGACTTATATAACCTTGAATGATATACCCATTGATCTACAACACGAAGAGGTCTATCCAAATTAGCAAGATGACAAATGCTATCTTCTGTAAGCACTGCCATATCTAAAGAGTTTATTAATTCAGGTATTCCATGATTAATTTCTGGATCTAAATGATAAGGTCTACCTGCTAAAACAATTCCTTTTAAGTTATTTTCATTTATATACTTTAGGGCATCTTCTCCTGCTTTTCTTACTTCATTTTTAAAATTATTCTCTTCTTTTGTTGCTTCGTCAACTGCATTAAATACCTCTGACTTTGTGATGCCACTAAAGTTATCTTTAATTACCTCATATAATCTATGCTTTAATCTTTCTTTATTATTTAGGCTTAAAAAAGGATTAATATATTTAATATTTTTTCTTCTTAAATCTTCCAAGTTATTTTTTATAACTTCAGAATAAGATATTACCACTGGGCAATTATAGTTATTATCTGCACTTTTATCTTCTTTGTATTCATGGGTAACAGCAGGATAAAAAATAGTTTTTATTCCTCTATCAATTAAACTTTGAATATGTCCATGAACCATTTTTCCTGGGTAACATACTGTTTCTGATGCTATTGAGTCTATACCTTTTTGGTATAATTGTTTTGATGATCTTTCTGATAACAACACTCTAAATCCTAGGGATGTGAAAAACGTATACCAAAATGGGTAATCTTCATACATATTTAGAACTCTAGGTATTCCAATTTCACCTCTTTTTGCTTCTTCCTTGCTTAATGATTTATAATATTTAAATAACCTATCGTACTTAAACTTAAATAAATTAATCGGATTTTCTTTATGTTTTTTTACACTTTTATCTCCATTTAAAAAAGCTCCATTTTCACACCTATTTCCAGATATAAAAACTTCATCTTCAGAAAATTTATTTATAGTAAGTAAACACTTGTTAGAACAACCCTTACACCTTTTGACTGTAGTATCTAGTTTAATATTATTTAGGCCATTATAATCTAACAATTGACTTTCATAACCTTCTTTATACTGAGATTTTGCAATTAAAGCACAACCAAAAGCTCCCATTAATCCAGCAATGTTGGGTCTAACAACTTCCCTACCTGTTAATTTTTCAAAAGCCCTAAGAACTAAGTCATTGTAAAAAGTTCCACCTTGAACAACTATATTATCGCCCAATCTACTAAAATCTCTTATTTTAATAACTTTAAATAAAGCATTTTTTATTACCGAATAAGAAAGTCCAGAAGAAATATCTGCTACTGTAGCTCCTTCTTTTTGTGCTTGTTTAACCTTGGAATTCATAAATACTGTACATCTAGATCCTAAGTCAACAGGTTTTTTTGAATTTATACCTACTCTGGCAAAATCTTCTATACTCATAGATAAAGATTTTGCAAAAGTTTCTAAAAATGAGCCACACCCTGAAGAACAAGCTTCATTTAATATTATGCTGTCAATTACTCCATTTTTTATTTCTAGACATTTCATATCTTGACCACCAATATCTAAAATAAAATCCACATCTTTATTAAAATATTTTGCAGCTTTATAGTGGGCTATGGTTTCTATTTCTCCATAATCAACTTTTAATGCCTTTTTAAGTAATGCTTCACCATATCCTGTCACACAAGAAGAAAGAATTTTCATATCCTTAGGCAAGCTCTTGTATATGTCTTTTAAAACTCTTATTGAAGTTTCTAAAGGACTTCCTTCATTGCTACTATAATAAGAATATACTAAATTTCCATCTTCATCTATTAATGTAGCCTTTGTAGTAGTTGAGCCTGCATCAATACCTAAATATACATTGCCTTTAACTTTATTAATATTTACTTTTTCAACTGAGTTTTTTTCATGTTTATGTGTGAATTCCTCATACTCATTAAAATCTTTAAACAAAGGTTCTAAACCCTTATTCCCGCTAATATCAATATTATTAATTTCATCTAATCTATCTAATAAATCATGTAATATTAAAAAATCTTCATTTTTTGATAGTATACTGGCACCCATAGCTATATATAGTTGAGCATCTTCTGGAAAAATCACATCTTCATCTTTAAGTTTTAACACATTTTGAAATGCTTTTCTAAGATGAGATAAAAAGTATAATGGTCCTCCTAAAAAAGCAACCTTACCTTCTATTTTTCTTCCACAAGATAAAACACTTACTGTTTGAACTACAACAGCATTAAAAATACTCATAGCTATATCTGATTTTTTTGCACCATCATTTATAAGTGGCTGTATATCTGTTTTAGCAAATACACCACATCTTGAAGCAATTGGATAAATAACATTATAATCCTTTGCCATTTCATTTAAACCTTTTGCATCTGTTTTTAGAAGCGTAGCCATTTGGTCTATAAAAGCTCCTGTTCCACCAGCGCATATTCCATTCATTCTTTGATCAATACCACCACTTAAATACGTTATTTTGGCATCTTCTCCACCTAGTTCTATTACTACATCTGTTTCTGGGTGAAATGTTTCTATTGCCTTTGTAGATGAAATAACCTCTTGAATAAATTTTAAATTTAAATAATTTGATATGTCTATTCCTCCAGATCCTGTTACTACCACGGATACGCAAATATCCCCTAATTTATCATAAACATTTTGTAGTATTTCTTTAACAGCTTTTTTAACATCTGAAAAATGTCTTCTATATTCCTTATAAATAGGCATATCATCATATAAAATCACAGTTTTTACTGTTGTTGATCCTACATCTATTCCCATATTGTATGTCTTTATCATAACTATCCCCCCATGACATATAAATCCTGCTCATATTTCATGTATACTAAAATTTTTATTACGATTCTATAGTATAAATTATAAGGCAACACTGTACATACTTAATAATGTTAATTAAATTTTAATATAATATCAATATAATATTTAGAATTCATATTATAAAATTGAAAATATTTAATTTTAACCCTTATATATATTCTAACTCTTAAATGCTTTATTGTAATGCATATTTAAAATTCTACTTGAAAGAACTTTTACCTTTATTACCTTCTGTTTTGTGTCTTTGAATTTATTTAAATATACCTTACTAATTAATTATGATTAAGAAGCATATAAATATGAAGGAAATTGAAAAGAACTAAAAAAGAACAATGATAATTAACTTTATCATTGCTCTTTTTATTAGTTTATATTATTAATTGTTTTTTGCATCTATATTATTAAAAGTTTTCTTATAGAATACTCCAAATATTATTACAGTACTTATTATCGCTATAATATCTGCTATTGGTTCTGCTAATAAAACAGCCGTTAGACCGTCTTCAATAAACATAGGTAAAATAAATATTAGCGGAACTAACAATACAATTTTTCTAAGCATTGCAATAATCAGAGATGTCTTTGCTTGACCTAAAGCTAAGAAAGTTTGTTGACAAGCTATTTGAGCTCCAAATAAACACATACCTACAAAATATATTCTCATTGCCCACGATGTTATCTCAACAAGTTCTGGTTTATTATTAAATATACTTACGAAAAATTCTGGGAATATCATTATTAACGATACCATAAGTGCCGAATATGATACACATATTATAAATAATAATTTAAATGCATTTTTAACTCTGTCCATTTCTTTTGCCCCAAAGTTATAACTAATTATAGGCTGAGCTCCTTGAGTAAGTCCCATCAAAGGCATCATTATTACTTGCATTATACTACTCATTATTGTCATAGCACCTACAGCTAAGTCTCCGCCATATTTTAATAATTGATTATTTAAACTCACTAGTACTAAAGACTCTGTAGCTTGCATTATAAATGGTGCTACACCTAAAGCCACTATTGAAAGTGCTAATTTTTTATTAAGTTTTAAATATTTTTTTCTAATTTTAAGAATACTCTTTTTGCCAAATAAAAACTTTAATACAAATATAGCAGATATACCTTGTGATATTATAGTTGCTAAAGCGGCGCCTTTAACACCCATACCAAATCCAAATATTAAGATTGGATCTAAAACTATATTTATAACAGCGCCTATAATAACAGTAAACATACCTATTTTTGTAAATCCTTGAGTATTTATAAATAAATTCATTCCCAAAGATATTTGTACAAATATAGTTCCTATTAAATATATAGATAAATAATCTAAACCATACGCTATTGTAGCATTACTCGCTCCAAATGCCCAAAGTATAGGTTCTTTGAATACAAGGAATAGTATTGTTAAAATAATACCCCCAGATATAAGCATGGAGAAACAGTTACTCATTATTTCTTCTGCTTTATCATTATCTTGTTTTCCCATTTCAATAGCACTTAGTGGTGCACCTCCAGCTGCAAATAACATTGCAAAGGCTGATACCAATAGTATTATTGGCATGGCAACACCAACACCTGCCATCGCTATATCACCGTTAGCCATCCTACCTATAAATATTCTATCAATAACGTTATATAATAGATTTACTAATTGACCTATTATAGTTGGGACAGCCAATGTAAAAAGTAATTTACTAATACTTCCCTTTCCTAAATCAATACTTTTATTACTCATAATATTGCTCCTTATTTTTATTACATATTCTTTATCATATTGCTATAATATAGTATAGAGTAACCCGACAGTCAATAGGAGGTTAAGAAAAAATGAAAATGAATTTAAAAAAATTAACTACTGGAGAGTTTGCAAAGATTTGTAATGTTACAAAACACACATTATATCATTACAATGAAGTAGGAATACTTAAACCAGACTCTTGTGATGAGAATGGCTACAGAATGTATACCTATGATCAACTAAATCTTTTTTACTTTATTACTGTTATGAAAGAAATGAATATGTCCTTAAATGAGATCAATTTATTTTTAAATAATAGAACACCAGAAAAAGTAAAAAGTTTATTTGAAAATAGAATTAAAGAATTAGATGAAGAAATAATTAGAATTAGAGAGTTACAAGATATGTTAAAGTCAAGAATAGAAAAAATAGATTATGCTTCTTCCGTAGATAGTGAAGAAATAAAAGTAGAGTATAAAAAAGAAGAAAAATTATTCCTAAGCAAGTCCTTAAAAAACGATGTGGATAAAAACTTACTCTATATGGTAAAAAATAACTTTAATCAGTTTATTAACAATTATAGTTTAAAAGATTCTTTGTCAACTTTAATAAGTATTGAAAAAATAAATGACAGTTTTAATTTCACACCAGAAAATTTTTTATTCGAAAGTGAAGGCGAAATACCTGCATCAAGATTATTTATAAAAAAATCCGGTAAGTATTTGGTTACATATCACAAGGGCTCTTACTATAATATAGAATCTACTTATGATAAAATGATTACGTATATATATGATAACAATTTAAAAATGGGTCATTATTCCTATGTTAAAAATTTAATAGATGGACTTACTACACCTAGTAAAAATATGCATCTATTAAAAATATCTATAGAATTATCTGAATAAAATCAGTATTTATTATTTCAATAGAATGCTAGATATGGATGAAATAGAAAGTATAACTATTTGTAATGAAGTCATAAAATCAAATAAATCAAAAATAGCCTTGAATTTTTCTCAATCTAAGGCTATTTTTGATTACACAAATTTATAAAATTCCTTGATCTTTATAGCTTTGTAAACTTTTTATAATATAACTTAAAGTCCAGAAATCTCTATCAACTTTTTCTCTCAAGATTCCTAAACCTTCTATAAGTCTTTTTTCTCTAAACTTTTCTAGTAGTATCATTACACTTATTGTATTGATATTTCCATCTTTTGTATCAAGAGTTCTTGATTTTTTCACACACTTATTTTCCATAGCTTTTTCTATAGCTTTTTTTAAATCATCACTTATTTCTAATTCTGGCATTTCGTTATATATTTTTACTTCATCTTCTTTGTAATTAAGATTTTTTACTTTGCTTAAATCAGAATTTACAAATATAACATTTTTAAAAGTTGCTCCAGAAAAATCAACGCTTTCTAATTTTGAACCTTCAAATATAGTGTCTTCAAATTTAGCTTTTGTAAATTTACTTCCTTTTAAATTACTTCCTACAAACTCTGAAGACTTAAATGTACACCCATAAAAGTTGCAAGATTTAAAATGAGCCCCTCTTAAACTTGTGAAGTTGAAGTTTGATTTTGAAAAATCACAATTGTAGCAATTGCTTCTTTTTAAATCTTGATACATAAAATTCTTATTCATTTTCGATGTTTTGTTATACTTAAGAGATGTATCTAATTTTTTATTGTTATTCATATTTCCTCCATAAAAAAACTCTTATACCAAAAGATATAAGAGTTTTATATTTGTATATTGGTTGCGGAGATAGGACTTGAACCTATGACCTTTGGGTTATGAGCCCAACGAGCTGCCAACTGCTCCACTCCGCGTCATTATTTCCTGTTCTATTATTAGAATAACATAATAAACACAATATAACAACCCTATTTATTATGTACAAAACTTTTTATTTATTAAATCATAGATACCTACCTTAATAAGTATGAACATAAAGTAGATATTTTATAACCATTATTTTGTATATATCTTGCTTAATATTAAATTTTTAAGTTTTTTCAAAAAAAGCTTGCAATATTTGTCGAATTTTGTTATTATAAATAGGCAGTTATTTCCCCAATAACTGATTACTCCCCAAATAAAATATATTCCCTAATAAACCCCTTTTTATAATATATTTTAGAATCCTTACTTGATCGGTTAAAGTAAGGATTTTTTTATTTTCAATATTTTTATAAAAAAAAGACACCTGTATACAGATATCTTTTTCATTTTACTTAATTATTACTTTCTAAAACTTTCATTTTATTAGCAATAAAATCAGCTAAGTCTACTGTTCTTGAAGAGTATCCCCACTCATTATCATACCATGAAACAACTTTAAACATTCTACTTCCCATTGCCATAGTTGATAACCCATCAATTATTGATGAACGTGCATCTCCTCTATAATCTATTGAAACTAATGGTTCTTCGCTATATCCTAAAATTCCCTTCATTTCATTTTCTGATGCTTTTTTAAATGCTGCATTTATTTCTTCAACAGTGGCATCTTTTTTTAATACACAAACTAAGTCTACAAGTGAAACAGTTGGTGTTGGAACTCTTACAGCAAATCCATTTAATTTTCCTTTTAATTGTGGTAAAACTTTGGCAACTGCTTTTGCAGCTCCTGTTGTCGTAGGTATCATTGATTCTCCAGCAGCTCTTGCTCTTCTTAAATCCTTATGTGTTTTGTCTAAAATTCTTTGGTCATTTGTGTAGGCATGTATAGTAGTCATTAGTCCTTCTTCTATTCCAAATTCTTGGTCTAATACTTTTGCAAATGGTGCTAAACAGTTAGTTGTACAAGAAGCATTTGATATTATATTATGAATATTTTCATCATATTCATTTTCATTTACACCCATAACAATAGTCTTGTCTTCATTTTTTCCAGGTGCACTTATTATAACTTTTTTTGCTCCAGCTTGAATGTGCTTCATACAATCTTCTCTTTTTACAAACTTACCTGTAGATTCTATTACTAAGTCTACTCCTAATTTTTTCCATGGAATTTGACTTGGATCACCATATCTAAGTATTTTTACCTCATTATTATTTATAAGAATTGTTTCTTCATCTTTAACTTCTACATCACCTTTAAATATTCCATAACAAGAATCATATTTAAATAAATGTGCTAAAGTATCTGCTTCTGCTCTTGCATTTATAGCTACTATTTCGAAGCTATCTTTTGGCATTTCCTCTACTATTCTAAGCACATTTCTACCTATTCTTCCAAAACCGTTAATTCCTACTTTTATTTTCAAGTCTATTCCTCCCACATATCATTTATAATTATTTAGAGTACACTATATATTTATTTTCATCTCTTTTTCTTTAGCTTTCTAAAGAAATATAAAATCATCATTAATATAATGTATATTAAATATGTTATTTTTCGATAAATAGTTTATTTAGTGTGTTATATTTACAATATATAGTGTACACTACATTTTTATAGTACACTATTTTATATACAATTTCAATATTTTTTTGATTATTTGTATACAATAAATATTACAAAATGTCATCATTTATAAAGATTCATAGTTTTTTATATTAATTCATATACTCTTTTAAGATAGTAATAGGAGTGATAAAAATGAAAATAACTCAAAATCAATATATAAATAGATCTAAGTCATCAAAAAATATGAATAACTCGGAAATACCATCAACGATTAATTACTCTTGTGATATTTCTAATGGATATATTCAAACTAAAAACTTATCATTATTTAATGGCGTTAGTGAAGAAATAGATTGTGGTGGAAATAGTACCTTTGATTGTGCTTATTTGTTATTATCTAACCCTAAAAAATCAAATGTAAATATTTATGTTAAAAATTCTGTAATTTCCAATTTATCATCAAGCCCTGTTATGTCTAAAATATATTACTGCGTGGAAGATGTCATTGGTAATTTAGAAAGTTCTAGTAATACAACTATAACAAATTCAAATTCTTGTGGTAGCATGCCTACTGGTAAAATATTTTTCGGTAATGATATTGAAAAAATTTATGGTATTTATGGTCAAAACTTAATTATACCTCCCTATAATACGCATATTTCCAATGAAAATGGTGGCGTGGTTATTTCTCCTGGATTTAGTTACTTATTTGAAATTAGTCCTGTTAAAGAAGAAATAACTTCAAACTTTGTCATGTCATTTTCATGGTGGGAAGAGCCCTTGTCCTCCTTCTTGGATTAATCAACTTTACAATTATATTATTAATCAAATAAAAAAACTCCTTTCTTTACAATAAAATCATTGTAAAGAAAGGAGTTTTAATTATAGGCTATATTTTACTTTTGAAAAATCAAATAATCCATCTACATTTTCAGTTATACATATAATTTCATCTCTATTTGGCTTTATATTCATCTTATATATTATTTAATCCTTACTTTAGCAGCATTTGCATGGGCATATAATCCTTCT
Source organism: Terrisporobacter glycolicus ATCC 14880 = DSM 1288 (assembly GCF_036812735.1). NCBI lineage: Bacteria > Bacillati > Bacillota > Clostridia > Peptostreptococcales > Peptostreptococcaceae > Terrisporobacter > Terrisporobacter glycolicus. The sequence goes on from NZ_CP117523.1 coordinate 2,581,677, forward strand.
TCAACAGCTAAATCATGAGCTACTGGTGCTAATAAATCTACTGCTTTTTGACTTAATCTTTGAGTAGTACATGTTTTTATAAATGTTCCAACCCATACTCCACCTGTATATCTAGACGCTCTAAGGGTTGGTAATGTATGATTTGTTCCTGACACATAATCACCAAAAACTTCAGCGGACAGGCCTCCTACAAATAAAGAACCATAATTTATTAGCTTATCTATTATTTCATTTTCATTTTTCAAGCTTATTTCTAAATGTTCTGGCGCATATTTATTACTAAGTTTAACTGCTTCATCTAAAGTATCAACATATATTATTTCTCCATTATTTCTCCATGATGATACTGCTATATCTCTTGTAGGAAGATCTTTTAAAATTTCATCTACTTTTTTAGAAACTACTTCTCCCAATTTTTTATCTGTAGTAATTAAAACACCTCTAGCACTATAATCATGTTCACATTGTGCTAAAACGTCTGCTGCAATATAATCAGCATTGGCAGTTTCATCTGCTATAATTAAAACTTCACTTGGTCCTGCCACAAAATCTATGCCAACATTTCCATAACATTGTCTTTTAGCTTCAGTTACATATTTATTTCCTGGACCAACAATAATATCCACTGGCTTAATGCTTTCTGTTCCATATGTAAATGCCCCTATTGCTTGAACACCTCCTACAGCATATATTTCATCTGCCCCTGCTATATCCATTGCAACTAAAGTTTTTGGATTTATATTTTTACTATTTCTCATAGTGGGTGAACAAGCACAAACCCTTTTAACTCCTGCAATTTTAGCTGGAATAATTAACATTAGTGCAGTAGAGAAAAGCGGATATCCTCCACCTGGCACATAAGCTAAGGCTGATTCTATAGGTATATGTTTTTGACCAAGTATTACACCAGGATAAATTTCTCGTTCAAAGTTATGTTCAAAGCTTTCTTTTTGGGCTTTAGCAAACTCTTCAATATTTTTCACTGCAATTTTAATATCTTCAATAAATTTAATATCTACTTGTTTGTACGCTTTTACTATTTCATCTCTAGTTACTCTATAATTTAACCTTGAATTTTTATCAAATTGAAAGTTATATTTTCTTACCCCAATATCTTTATTAAATTTTATATCATTTAATATTTCTCTTACTTGTATTTTTACCGTTTTTTCAGTTTCCACATTTTTAAACTGAGATTTTTTTAAGACTTCCATAATTTACTCCTCCCATGATAACTATACAATAGATCAAATATTCCCCTATTTTATTCTATACAAAAATAATCCTATCTATTTACATACTAGATGTCAACAATAATGTATCAATATATTCTTTTATTTTATACATGATTAAATATAAATAAAACACCTATCATACTTATTTAATATTAATAAGTTAAAAGGCGCTTTATTTGTAGATTATTTATATTTTATTAGCTATTAAACATCCCATTTCTTTTGTACCTATAATATTTCCTTTTCCATTGTATATATCTATCGTTCTATATCCTTTACTAAGAACTTTTGTAACTGCATCTTCTATTTCTTTAGCTTCTTTTTCCAAATCAAATGAATATCTAAGCATCATAGCAACAGATAAAATTGTAGCTATGGGATTTACTATATCTTTACCAGCAATATCTGGAGCACTTCCATGAATTGGCTCATACATTCCAAACTTATCATCTCTAAGAGATGCAGATGGAAGCATTCCAATAGAACCCGTTAACATTGAAGCTTCATCTGAAATAATATCTCCAAATATATTATTAGTAACTATTGTATCAAACTGGCTAGGATTTTTTATTAACTGCATGGCAGCATTGTCTACATACATAAAATCAAGTTCAACGTCTTTATATTCTTTACTTGTTTCCTTCATTATTTTTCTCCAAAGTTTAGAACTATCAAGAACATTTGCTTTATCTACACAAGTTAATTTTTTATTTCTAATTCTAGCCGTTTCAAAAGCTTTTTTCCCTATTCTTCTTATTTCATTTTCATCGTATTTTTCCACATCATAAGCCACTTCAACATTGTCTATTTCTTCTGTTTTTCTCTCACCAAAATAAATCCCACCAGTAAGTTCCCTGACCACTACAAAATCTATTCCCTTTTCAACTATATCACTTCTTAGTGGTGATGCTTCTTTTATACTTTCATGCATAGTTACTGGTCTTAGGTTTACAAATAAATTAAGTTCTGACCTTAAAGTTAAAAGTCCTCTTTCTGGTCTTATAGAAGAGTCTATATTATCCCATTTGGCTCCTCCCACAGCACCAAGCAACACTGCATCACTTTTTTTACACTCATCTAAGGTTTCTTTTGGAAGTGGATTTCCCATTTTATCCACGGCTGTTCCCCCTCCCAATACGTCCGTAAGTTTAAAATTATGATTATATTTTTTACCTATTTTATTTAAAATTTTTATTCCTTCATTTATAATTTCTGGTCCTACACCATCACCTTTTATTACTGCTATTTTATAGTCCATTATTTTCTCCCCTAATTTTTCTCAATTGACTTAATCAACCCACCATTGGAAATTATATTTTGCATAAACTCTGGAAAAGGCTCAGCCTTATATTTTTCATTTTTACTTATGTTTTTTATAATCCCACTATTAAAATCTATTTCTAGTTTATCTCCTTCTTCAATTTTTCTAGCTGCTTCTTCACATTCCAAAATTGGAAGTCCTATATTTATGGCATTTCTATAAAAAATTCTTGCAAAAGTAAAAGCTATTACACAAGATATTCCACTTTCCTTTATAGCTATTGGAGCATGTTCTCTTGAAGATCCACACCCAAAATTTTTATTTGCAACAATTATATCTCCTTCATTAACTTTTTTCGCAAAATTTTTATCTATATCTTCCATACAATGTGATGCTAACTCCTTCATATCAGGTGTGTTTAAATATCTTGCTGGTATTATTACATCCGTGTCTATATTATCTCCATATTTAAAAACTTTTCCATTTGCTAACATGTTACTTCCTCCTTTGCTTCAAATACTTCCTCTGGTGATGATATTTTCCCTGTTATGGAAGATGCAGCTGCCACTGCTGGACTTGCTAAATAAATTTCTGAATCCACATGACCCATTCTTCCTACGAAATTTCTATTTGTAGTAGATACTGCTCTTTCACCTTCTGCTAATATTCCCATATGTCCACCTAAACACGGTCCACAAGTTGGTGTGGATATGGCAGCTCCAGCTTTTACTAAATCAGAAATATATCCTTTTTCTATGGCTTCCAAATAAATGTTTTGAGTACCTGGGAATACTATACATCTCACGTCTTTTGCTACTTTTTTGCCCTTCATTATTTCTGATGCTATTTTCAAATCATTTATTCTACCATTTGTACAAGAGCCTATTACTACTTGGTCTATTTTTATATTTTCTGTAATTTCATCTATAGTTTTTGTATTTTCTGGTAAATGAGGAAAGGCTACTATTGGCTTTAATTCACTTAAATCTATTTCTATGACTTCATCATAGTCAGCATCTTCATCTGCACTAAAAAACTTTGGACTTTTTTTTGTACTTTCACAAGGATGAGCTTTTATATATTCCATTGTTTTTTCATCTACTGGAAATATTCCGTTTTTCGCCCCTGCTTCTATTGCCATATTACAAATAGTAAATCTATCATCCATAGTTAAGTGTGCTACACCATCTCCCACAAATTCCATAGACATATATCTTGCTCCATCCACGCCTATCTTTCCTATAATATGTAAAATAATATCTTTTCCACTTATATATTTTTCTAATTTATTTTTCAAAACAAATTTCATAGCTCCGGGAACTTTGAACCAAGCTTTGCCACTTGCCATTCCTGCTGCCATGTCTGTGGAGCCTATTCCTGTGGAAAATGCCCCCAGTGCTCCATAAGTGCAAGTATGTGAATCTGCTCCTATGACTACATCTCCTGCTGTCACCAATCCTTTTTCAGGAAGCAAACAATGTTCAATTCCCATATCTCCAACATCAAAGTAATTTTTTATATTTTTATTGTTAGCAAAATTTCTTGCCACTCTACATTGTTGAGCACTTTTTATATCTTTATTTGGTGTAAAATGATCAAGTACTATGGCTACTTTACTGTCATCAAAGACTTTTTTTGTATTTAATTTTTCAAACTCACTTACGGCAACAGGAGTTGTTATATCATTTCCAAGAACTAAGTCTAAATTAACTTCTATTAATTGCCCCTTTTTCACTTCTTTCAAATTAGCATGAGATGCTAATATTTTTTGTGTCATCGTCACTCCCATGAATTCTTCCCCCTATATTATCATTTTCATATAACTTTTATTAATTGCATTCATTAGTGCATTAATTGCTGCTGTATTTATATTTTCTGAAATTCCCACACCAAAGTATGGTTCATTACCTTCTTCTATTTCCACATAAGCCACACCTTTTGCATGGGATCCATCACTTAAAGCATGCTCATAGTAATTTTTAAATTTGTAATTTTTAAGTTCTTTTTGTTTTAGTGCATTGTTAAAGGCATCTATTGGTCCGTTTCCTTCACCTTTAATTACATAGTCTCCACCTTCAAAATTTATTATGGCTTCTAACTCCAATATATTATTTTCAGCACAGTTTTTAATATCATATACATCTGAGTTTACAGAGTTAATTCTGTATTTTTTAAGTTTGTATGGTGTGGCTATATCTATATACCACTCATTAAATAAGTCATAAATTTCCTTAGGTGACAATTCCTTACCCCTTTTATCTGACGATTGCTTAACTACTCTACCAAAGTATTTATGCATATTTTTAGGAATATTGAAACCAAATTCATTTTCCATAATGTAGATTGCCCCACCTTTCCCTGATTGAGAATTAATTCTTATAATTTCTGTGTATTCTCTTCCTAAATCATGAGGATCAATTGGCAAATAAGGCACTTTCCACTCATATTCTTTTCTTTCATCTCTTGCTTTCATGCCTTTTCTTATGGCATCTTGATGAGAACCAGAAAAAGCACAAAATACCAAGCCTCCAGCATAAGGATGACGAACATGAACATCAAGTTTTGTACATTTTTTATAAATATCTGTTATATCACTAATATTACTAAAATCAAGTTCAGGGTTTATACCATTAGAATACATATTCATTGCAGTTGTAATTATATCCAGGTTACCTGTTCTCTCCCCATTTCCAAATAATGTTCCTTCTATTCTGTCAGCTCCAGCTAAAAGCCCCAACTCACAAGCTGCCACAGAAGTTCCTCTATCATTATGTGGATGTAAACTTATGATTACACATTCTCTATTTTTCACAGTATTACTAAACCATTCAATTTGATCTGCATAAAGGTTCGGTGTTGTCATCTCCACAGTTGAAGGTAAATTTATAATCATTTTATTTTCTGGTGTTGGCTTCCAAACATCCATGACAGCTTCACAAATTTCTAATGCATAATCCATTTCTGTTCCTGTAAAGCTTTCTGGGGAATATTCATATTGAAAGTTAATTTCAGCATATTTTTTTGCTTCTCTATTAAAAATTTCAGCTCCTTCAACTGCAATATCTATAATTTCTTCTTTACTTTTATTAAACACCACATCTCTTTGAAGTATGGATGTAGAATTATATAAATGAACAATTGCTTTTTTACATCCTTTTAATGCTTCAAAAGTTTTTACTATTAGGTGTTCCCTTGACTGTGTTAATACTTGAACTGTTACATCATCTGGTATTAAATTTTCATCTATTAATTTTCTTAGAAAATCATATTCAGTTTGTGATGCTGATGGAAAACCTATTTCAACTTCCTTAAATCCAACTTCCAATAACATATTAAACATTTCTATTTTTTCATCTACACTCATGGGAATTGGTAAAGATTGATTACCATCTCTTAAATCTACACTACACCAAATTGGTGCACTAACTATTTCATTATCAGGCCACTCTCTATTTTTAAAGTTTTTTGGCTGAAAATTAGGTCTTTTATACTTTTTACAATCAAAGTTCATATCAAATCCCCCCCTTATTTTTAAATAAAACTTCACTACTTTTTAATTACTTTAAAATTTAATTCTTGTACATTGTATCCAAAATATAAATATACTTCTCATAAATTTTTAAATATTTCTAGAAATAAAAAACCTCGTCTCTAAATATTTAGAGACGAGGTTTAACTCTCGCGGTACCACTCTAGTTAACTTAAATAAGTTCACTTTACAATAATCCTAAAGATTATTCATCCTATAACGTAGATCTACGGTTTACTTTTCGTAAACAGCTCCTAGACAAGTTCATAACAATCCACTACCAAATTCCACCAACCTTTGGCTCTCTATAAGCTTCAGTATTCTTACTACTCCTATTCTTAGCTTTTTAATTATTTAACTTATTAGTAATAATATACTAGAGTCAAACTAACGTTAATATATTTTTTAGAATTTTCTAAATTTTTAATTTTATTAAGATTACAGCTTCAAAAAAATTTTCAATTATTGTATTTATTTATATTTAGGGGAATTAATATTCTTTCTGTTTAATAATATATATAAAGGGTTGTAGAATAGTAAATTATCATGGAAGGAGATTATGAAATGGATGACATATACAAAGATGCTCATAAAATGGCAAAATCTATTTATGAGGAGTACAAAGACGTAGATTACAAACTCCAATTTCAATTATGTTTGTCTTACCTTTCTGATAAAAAAATTAATGAGAGAATCCAAGAAATTTTAGCCGAAGTAAAAATAAACGAAGAAGAAGCAAGAATATTAGAAAAAGTTGAATTTTACTATAAAAATTTTTTCAAAAGTAACGAAAACCTTAAGTTTAGACTTTGGCAAAGACAAGATAAAAGAAGAGTCTATTTATCTGCATCATACATTATAGGTAAGCCATATGTAGACTTGATAAGCCACAAATTATTTGATAGAAAAGAAGTTAAGAAATTCTAATAAAAAGGTGATATCGTACTAAAAATAGTGCGATACACTTTTTTATTTTGAAATATACTAAATAATACAAAAAACTGCAATACAAACTTTTAATCACTTGTAATGCAGCTCTATTATTTCTTCTTAAGAACTTTACTTTCCAGACTCAATGAGAGCTTTCATAGTCTCTTTATTCATTGCCCCTGGAACATATTGAATTATATAACCATTTTTATCTATTATAAACGTAGATGGAAATGAACTTATTCCATATTGATATATTTGACTTCCACCTTCATCAAATAACGTAGGGAAAGTATGGCCTTCTTCATCTAAAAACTTTTCTATTTCCTCTTGGCTACCTTCACTACCAACATTCGGTGATGCTACACCAAGTATTACTACATCATCCTTATTTTTATTGTATTCTTTGTATAATTCTTCTATATATGGCATCTCTCCTCTACACGGAGGACACCATGTTGCCCAAAAGTTTAAGAATACAGTCTTACCTTTATAATCACTAAGTTTATGCTCTTTTCCATATTGATCATATAAAGTAAAATCTAAAGCTTCTACCTTTTTAGCATCTTCTTGCGCAGTTGTACTTTGACTACTTTCTGATTTATTTTGATTTTCCATTTTAGAAGTATTTAAGTTATTAGTAAATCCACCTGAAAACATTACTAATCCTGATATAATAAGTATTAACCCACCAAATTTTTTTATCGTGTCCATATGATTTTTTACTTTATCTATTTTATTTATAAGTTTATTGTAGAATAAAGACATTAAGATAAACGGTGAAATAAATCCTATAGTATATATTCCTATTAATAAGTAAGAGAATGAACTGCTATTTGAACTAGAAGACATAATCAGCACAGAGGCAAGTATCGGTCCTATACATGGAGTCCATCCAAAACTAAAAGTAAAGCCTAGTAAAAATGATGATATTGGATTCATTTTTTTAGCTTTCATTTGGAATCTTTTTTCTTTATTTAAAAAGTTCACTTTTATTATATTCATGTAGAATAGACCCATAAAAACTATAATAGCTCCACCTATCATTGTAATTAAATTTTTATTTGCACTAAAGAATGAACTAAGCACATTTACTGATGATCCTAATATAAAAAATGTTGTTGAAATTCCGAGTGTAAAGAACAGGGTATTTCTAAATAAGGAACTTGTAACAAAACTTCCTTTTTTCATATTTTCAATGCTGCTATTTGATAGCATACTTAAATATATTGGTAATATTGGTAATATACACGGTGATAAGAAGGATAATAATCCTTCTATAAACACCACTACTAAATTTAACTTCTCCATTAATAATCCCCCTAAATTTTGTTTTTTATATTTCTATCTATTCTTTGTTTCTTTCTTCTATCCTTTTCTTGTCTAAATATGAAATTGCACTTAATACAGCTGTTTGTCCTTGTCCTGCTGATTTTAAATATTGATATGGCTTACCCGCACAATCTCCTGCAGCATACAAACCGGCAATATTTGTTTTCATATCCTTATCACATTTTATGTGTGGTCCATCTACTTCCACTCCTGGAACCATATATTTAGGCGATACGCTATCTTTTATTACAAAAATACCATCTATGTCTAATTCTTGATTTCTAAGTACTAATTTATTTGCTAGTTTGTCACCTTTTATTTCAACAGGTCTATCTTCTATTATTTTTATACTTTCATTAAGATTATTTGTCATTTTGTATGTTGGTATATAATACACTTCACTTGCTATTTCGCTTAAAAAATTAGCATCTTCTTCTCCTTCATGATTGCTACCTATAATTGCAACCTTTTTATTTCTATAAAGCGCTGCATCACAAGTAGCACAGTATCCTACACCTTTACCTAAGTACTTTTCTTCACCTCTAATCATTTTTCCATATTCCACACCAGTAGCTAGTACAACAGTCGTTGCTTCATACATATCCTCTCCACTAACTAAAGTAAAATAATCCCCCATGCTGTAAATATTATTTATTCTTTTTTCTGTTATTTTTACACCCATACTTTTCACATGCGAAATAAATTTATCCTTTAGCTGAACACCCGTTATTTCTTCAAATCCTAAATAATTTTCTATTGAGGGTGCTTTTGTTATTTTTACACTCGCATTATCATTCCCAAATAATATTATATTTTTATTTCTAATTTTTGCATTTATTGATGCTGCTAATCCAGCTGGTCCACTTCCTACTATTGCTATATCGTATCTCATTTTTTTCCTCCTAATAATTTTGTTATTAATTCTGTTATTATAATATCCTTTTAGCTCCAACATAAACGCTCTTCCAGTAGCTATTGTTTATATCAACTTTTTTTACAACACTCTTAGAATTTGGGGCATGTATCATTTGACCATTTCCTACATAAATTCCTACATGTGTTACTTGTCCATCTGAAGCTGTACTTGAAAATATCAAATCTCCTGGCTGTAAATTGGATTTACTTACTGTCTTACCTATTTTGTACTGATCCCTAGATACTCTTGGAGTTTGTATTTTATGTTTTCCAAATATATAATGTACTAAACCTGAACAGTCAAAACTATTTGGACCTTCTGCTCCCCATACATAAGGCTTACCTAACTGTTCATGAGCCATTTTTACTATGGACTGTACTTTTTGAACATTAGTACTTGATTCAGGGTTTGAAGTAGATCCTGTATAAATAGATATATAATCTCCACTTGTCCATCCAATAATTCCATTCGATAGTTTTACTTTGTACCATCCATTACTTTTTTCTAATAAATTTACTATCTCGTTATTTCTTAATTTTGCAACTACTGCATAATCGGTAGAAGGACCTTTTCTTACATTAAGACTGCCATTTACTTTTATTTGTCCTTTTTTTCCTTCCATATTTATGCTATTGTCTGAACTTGCATTATTCTCATTTATATTTATATATTGTGAACTACCATAACCAGTTGTTCCATTAGATAACTTTACCTTATACCACCCATCTTTTTTGCCTAATATTTGTAACTTGTTACCTAATTTAACTTGAGTAATTATAGTATAACTAGTGCTTGGTCCATTTCTTATATTTAAAACACTAGTATTTACTATTCCTTCTTGATTATCAGCATATACGCTTGATATGGATATTACCGTCCCCATTATTGTTAATCCTGTCATTACTTTTGTGCCTCTTATCATCATCTCTCTCCTATGTTATATTATATATAAGATTATGAAATCTTATATATAATATAACAAAAGTGAAAAATACCATCAATTAGGCACTTTTTTGTAACCTTATCATACAAAATCAAAATTAATCTTTCTTTTTATTTATTCTTTTTTATTAATTTTATTCAATGATTTTGCAACTACTACTGTAGATGTCATACTTCCATTTACATTAAGCATTGTACGTCCCATATCTAATATTGGATCTATTGCTAATATTCCGCCTGCATATGGGAAAAAAGCTCCCATACCAACACCTGAAATTACTACAGAGACAGCCATAGCTGCCGTTCCTGGTATTCCAGCTATTCCCAAAGAACTTATGGTAATTACTATTATTAGCATTACATAGAAGCTAAAATCCATCTGTGTACCCGACATATGTGCAATAGTTACAGCCATTAAAGCTGGGTAAATACCTGCACATCCATTCATACCCATATTCGAACCTAAACTCGTAACAAAGCTTGCTATTCCTTCATCAATTTTTAAGTTTTCTGTTAAAGATTCAACTGTTACAGGTAATGTACCTACACTTGATCTGGATGTAAGTGCTAACACCAAAGCTTTAGATACACCTTTTAAGTAAGTAATAGGATTAACTCCACTTAAGGTAATTATCATTAAGTGTATTATAAACATTATTAATATACTTACATATAAAGCAATAATAAAGTCTATTACATCAAATATGGCAGAAACACCACGTCCTACTATTGCATTAGCCATCATCGCTACAACTGCATATGGCATAAATTTAATTACAGTTATTGATACACTTATAATTATTTTATAAAAAGCTTCTACAAAATCTACAAAAGGTTTAATAGCTTGAGCATGCTTGTTGTTTAATCTTTTTATTGCTAAACCTATAAAAGTCGCAAACACTACTATAGCTACTATATTAGCTTCTGCCATTGCTTGTACTGGATTTGATGGTAGTAAATTTCTTAAAGTATCTACAACAGGTGTTATTTCTTTCATTTGATTTACAGATGATGATATTACTGTATCTGATACCCCTAGTTTAAATAAATTACCAACTATTATTCCAACTGTTGCTGCTATGGCAGTAGTTCCAAGTAACATTCCAACAGATCTAAACGTTAACTTTCCTATATTTTCACTACTTTTTAAATTCATAATTACTCTTACTATGGATAAAAACACTATAGGTACTACTAACATTTTTAACAAGTCCATAAATCCATATCCAAATAGACCATACCACTTGCCTACCTCGGTTAACCAAATTACTTTACTAGGATCACTAGGGAATTTAGCCATATATTGTATTGCTACACCTAAGAATACCCCTATTATTGTTGATGATATCATTAACTTAGTAAAATCTAATTTTTTACTTAATTTTTTAAGCACAGAAAATATTATTATTAATGCTACTATTGAAATTAAAGTTAGTACATTAGTTATCATCAAAAATTGTGAAAAAAATGTAGAACTCATATTTATACTTCCTTTCTTTTTATTTTTATTATGTATACACTATACTAAGAAAGGATTTTTGTATCAACTAGGCACTTTTTTGTAACTATATTATTTTCCACAAGACAAATTATTATTACTCCATGAAATCATATTTTCTACAATAGGAGGTAAATTTAATCCTGATTCACTTAAATAATAAGTAGATTCTATTGTGTTATTACTTACTTTTTTATATAACAATCAATAATTCTCCAAATCTTATTTTATTACCCTAAAGTTCCAATATTACTTTCTTTTAATATTTTTATACCAATTTTATTATTAATATAAAAGTTCTAAACAAAATCCATATAATAGATTTTAAAAAAAGAGCTATAACACCAATAATTAGTGAAATAACTCTTTTTACATTAAATAATTATCTTATAAATATGATTCTGTTTATCAATTAAATTATCTTTATGTATAAACCCTTCTAGTATATACATTTCTTTACCATCTTTAAATACTATTACTGTTGGAGCGGTTGATGCAACAAATTTTTCTGTTAACTCTATACTTTCATTAATATCAACTTTATATAAATCTGCTTTATCTTCCCTTTTTTATGCTTATAATTATTACATATTTAAAAATAATGTTTTTAAATATCTTATTCCCTAAATATACAAATCATTTTTCTCATCGATTACATTTTTCAATATTAATAAGTTAAAAATCCCCCATAAAGAATATTTAATTTCATTAGATCATTTTTAATATTTATATTTATCTAATTTTCAATAATTTTCTGCTTTCTTTACAGTATCCTTTGTCTTTTATTAAACATAAGATATTATTAATTTCATATTCAGATTCTGCATAAACCATAACTGCCAATTCATCATTATCGTCAATTATGTCATATTCATCTATACAAGCATTAATTAGAGATATTATTTCTTCTTTTCTAGGAGATTTAAATCTTAATAAAACTTGACACTTATTGTTAATTGTTTTTTCCACTTCAATTTTATCTTTTGTAAATTGATCTATATTAGCAATTCTATTGTCAAAAATATCTATAACATCTGCATAAACGGCACTACCTGTAGGTTCTTTTCCTGCTCCTTTGCCCACAAAAGATAATTCTCCAACAGAATCTCCATTAAATACAACTATATTATATTCGTTATCTATTTGAGATAATAAGTTATCATTGTCAACAAGAACAGGTCTTACAAAACCACTAACCTTTTCATTCTTCTTCTTACTTTGGCCAACTAGCTTAATTTTGCACCCCATTTTTTTCGCATAATTAATATCCTTCATATCAATTTTTGATATTCCTTCTAAATAAAAGTCTTTCCAATACACTCTACGATTGTAAGCCAAAGTTGATAAGATAGATAATTTTCTTGCTGCATCATATCCTTCCACATCCGCTTCTGGATTAGCTTCTGCAAAACCTAATTCTTGAGCTTCTTTTAATACTTCATCATAAGACAAACCTTCATTGTACATTTTGCTTAAAATAAAGTTTGTTGTTCCATTTAATATGGCATACATACTATCAATAGAATTACCTTCTAAAGACTCTGTTAAAGGTTTAAGAACTGGTATTCCACCTCCGACAGATGCTTCAAATTTAAGGCTTACATTATTTTCTTTTGCTAGCTTAACAAGTTTATCCCCATACTCTGCTAGCATATCCTTATTAGCTGTAACTACATTAATTTTGCTTTCCAATGCTCTTTTTATATATTCATATGAAGGATGTAAACCTCCCATTAATTCAACTAAAATATCAATATCTGCTTTAAATACATCCTCAATATTTTCAGTTATTATATTTGCATATTTAGAGGATTTATATTTATTTTTATCTCTTACTAATATGCTTGTTATTTCTATATTCCTTTTATTCTTATTTCCCTCAATCATTTGTACAAGACCTTTTCCCACTGTTCCATATCCAAGTATAGCTATCTTCATACTAAAACCTCCTTTTTATTTTACATAATAAATTTTTTCAATCAAAAAAGAGACTAATCTCTCATAAAGGGACGAGTCTCTCGCGGTTCCACCCAATTTAGTTTTATTATAAATAAAACTCACTTTAAACTTTAACGCAGCTTACGGTTAATCTTACTAAAATCAGTCAGATTTCTTCAGATTACAGCTCCTAGGTAGTTTTCAATCCCTCTAATTTGAAAAGCCTTACAGCCTATGAGCTTTTCTCTCTGATAATCGAATTAGATTTACTCTTCCTATTCATCGCTTTTAAATATTGACTTGTATTTTTCTTTAAATTAAAAAACTCGCCCTTATAAATAAGGACGAGATATCTTCCCGCGGTTCCACCTAAATTGATTTAAAATCCACTTAATGCTTTAACGCAGCTTACGGTTAATCTTACTGAAATCAATTAGATTACTTCAGATCACAGCTCCTAGGTAGTTTTCAATCCCTCTAATTTGAAAAGCCTTACAGCCTATGAGCTTTTCTCTCTGGTAATCGAATTAGATTTACTCTTCCTATTCATCGCTTTTATAACTCTAAATTATATTAAATTAATATTATAAGAATTATTACTAAATGTCAAGATAATTTTTAATTTATTAATCATAATATATTAAAAATTATAATAAGTGATACAAATTCATCTTATTTTTCTTTTATATAACCTTGCATTTATTTCACAACCAATTAATATAGTCCAACTGCTTAAATAAACCCAAGTCATAAGTACGATAATTCCACCTAAACTTCCATAAATAATATCATACCTTGCAAAATTGTTTGTGTAAAATGAATAACAAAATGATGCTACTAGCCAACATAAGGTAGACACTATAGCTCCTGGCAATACTTCTTTAAAAGACAGCTTTTTATTTGGAGTAAATCTATATAAGTTCATCAAAATAATAATTACAGTTATAATTCCAACCACATATCTACAAAGATTCCAAATATACATAAAATATTGATCCAAACCAATTAAATTAAATAAAAATGAACCTAACCTCTCACCAAATACTAAAAATATCATAGATGTAAAAATCAAAACAACTAACATTATTACAAATACTAAAGATATGAATAATACCTCAAAATATGGTCTAGTTTCCCTAATATTATATGATCTATTCATACCTCTAATCAGTGACAATACTGCCCTAGACATGGTATACATGGCTAACATGAAACTAAGTATTAAAAAACTAAAACTTCTATTTTCTATGGCGGATTGCATTAATGATGATACTATATTAAAAGCACTTAAAGGTAATATTTTCTTTAATAAAAATATATATTTGCTAATCTTAATTATGGGTGTATATACCACTAAACTTATTGTAAATATTAAAAAAGGAAAGAAAGATAACAGTAAATAGAATGACATTTCAGCTGCTTTGGAATTTATTTCTCTATAATTAGAATATTCCATAAGAAACTTCATTCTCTTACTATATATTTGGAATTTACTATTAAGTTTATTTTTCATATTATCCCTCCTATTCTATATTTTTCTTATTTACTATTTTCAATATATATAATAGTTAATACAATTTTATTTTTTCATATTTTACATTTTAACTCATACTTAATACTTCATGTATATCTAACAATTCCACTTTTTCATTTGTATATATTTTCAACTTTTCCAATTCTAATTCCTTTTTATATCATCAGAAATATCCATACTCTAAATAGATATCTCTTTATTCTTAAGTTTCTCTACTAGTTGCATAGCTCAATCTAACATTATTTCATCAAAGCTATTTTTTATAATTTCCTCCATGAACCTGTCTTATTAAGAGATTTTAATAATTCATTACTATTATCTAGTTCATCAGATATATTATGAAAAAGAGAATTTAGATTTCTATTTCATTATACTCTAAGTTAAAGTAATAATCTTTAATGTTTTTATTAGCATAAATAGTATCTCCTTTTTCATTACAAATAAGCATAAGGCTATGTTTATCACTATCAACTATACTATGAAATATCTTCATATTTTAAGTTAATATTCTTGATTTATTTATATATATGTTATACACACTGAAATTAATTTAGCGTAAAAAGAAGTTTTTTTAATTGTAAAAATAGAGAAAACAGATTTGGAAGCTAACATGAAAATACTAATACTTAACACCATTAATATATATTTCCTCAATAAACTATTATTTTATTTAAATATAATTTTTGTTGCAAAGTATATATTACCAAATATTCGAAATCAAAAAAAGTAATAACTTTTGATATTTTTAATCAAAAATCATTACTTTTCCTTTACTTTATTATAAACTTCATAAGAAAACGAATATCTCCCTTATAATATTATTTTTTTTACATTAATTTGTTTAATATTTCGTTTATACTTTTCTTTATACTGGATACTTTACTATCACAAGTAACTTCATCATTACCTTTTACTGCTACATAGAACTTTAATTTTGGCTCTGTTCCAGAGGGCCTAACCGCTATCCATGATTCATCTTCTAAAAAGTATTTTAATACGTTTGCCTTTGGTAAATCATCTATACCCTTTGCGAAGTCTTTAACTTCAACAACTTTTTTATTGTTTATATTTTCTATATCATTATTTCTAAAATGCGAAATTATCTCCCCAATTTTTTCTAATCCCTCTATTCCAGCTAAAGTTAAAGATATCGTTTCTTCTTTGAAGTATCCATATTTTTTATATAACTCCTGTAATCCTTCATATAAACTCATGCCTTTTGAATAATAATATGCAGCCATTTCAGATATTAATAAAGATGCAACTACCCCGTCTTTATCTCTTGCATGAGTTCCAACTAAGTAACCATAACTTTCTTCGTATCCAAATAAATAAATCTTATCATTTTTCTTTTCAAAAGATTTTATCTTTTCACCTATAAACTTGAATCCTGTAAGCACATTCATAACTTCCACATTATTTGCTTTTGCTACGTCTGCACCAAATTCAGAAGTAACGATTGTTTTTATAAGCACTGAATTATCTTTTAATTTATGTTCTTCTCTTTGACCTTCTATTATATAATTAGTTAGCATTCCACCAATTTGATTTCCTGTAAGGAGTGCATAATCTCCAGAAGTAGTTTTTACAGCCACCCCAACTCTATCACAATCTGGATCTGTTGCTATTACTAAATTAGCCCCTTCTTTTTTAGCAAGTTCTATTCCTCTAGTTAATGCTCTTTGGTCTTCAGGATTTGGATATTCTATTCCTGCAAAGTTTGGATCTGGTATTTCTTCTTCTTTTACAACAAGAACATTTTCAAATCCAACTTCTTCTAATGCTCTTTTTACTGGTACATTTCCTGTTCCACAAAGTGGTGTATAAACTATTTTAAATTCTTTTCCTACTTTTTTAACTAATTCTTTTCTTATTACTTGTGTTTTAACTGCTTCAATAAAGTCATTGTCCTGCTTTTCATCTAAGACTATCACTAAATCTTTATTTTCTTCAGTTAATGTAGGTATTATTGAGTAATCTTCAATTGAATTTATTTCTTCAGTTATTGCATTTGCTATTTCTGGCATTACTTGTGCCCCATCCTCCCAATATACCTTGTATCCATTATATTCTGGTGGGTTGTGGCTAGCCGTTATAACTATACCTGCTATTGCATTTAAGTTTCTAACTGCAAAAGAAAGCTCTGGAGTGGTTCTTAAACTTTTAAATATATACGCTTTTATATTACATGCTGCTAGTGTATTGGCAGCTTCTATACAAAATTCTCTAGACATAAATCTATTATCATGAGCTATAACTACTCCTCTTTTTTGTTCTTCTTTCGTAGTATTTTTTAATATATAATTAGCTAGACCAAAAGTAGCTCTCCTAATAGTATATTTGTTTATTCTGTTTGTTCCCGCTGCAATTACCCCTCTAAGTCCAGCTGTACCAAACTCTAAATCTTTGTAAAATCTATCTTCTATTTCTTTTTCTTTATCTTTTAAATTAATCAATTCTTCTCTAGTTTTTTCATCAAAATATTTATTATCTATCCAACTATTATATTTTCCCCTATATGCCATTTAAGTTGCTCCTTTACTTTTTACTTTTTATCCATAATCACATATGAATAATCATATGTATATTTTATCCTTATTTTTCTATTTAGTAAACATGAACCGCTAATATCTAAATTAATTTTTTCTACAAAACTACAAAAGTATTAGATCAAGTTAAAACTTGACCTAATACTTTAATTTATCCAACAATATAAATATCTATACTTCTTACTCCCCAATTATAACAAGCTGAGGAGCTATTCATAAATATATCTATTCTATTTCCTTTTATCCCACCGCCACAGTCTTCTGCTACAAAAGTCATATTAAATTTAGGTATATACACCTTTGTACCATAAGGTATTATTCTAGGATCCACTGCAATAGTTCCCCATCTTGGGCGCGTTCCAGTAGAAGTGACACTATCACCACTATAAGCAGTTGCTGAGACTACTATTTTATTTCCGTTAGTATTCGAAGATTTTTCTCGCGTAGATAAATTTACAGAACTAGCCACATAACTTGTTCCTGTACCTTTTAGAACAACCTTATTAACTGGCTCTTCTCTTATCATTTCCTTATTAACAACTCTAGATACCAATTTACCATCATGATAAATTTCTTCATATACAGTTGTTTTTCTTCCTTCTTTTCCTTCCTGAGCAACTTTAGTCACTCCCTTTGGCAAAGATTTATCTTTTTTAACTTCAGTTTTGTATGATATTCGTGAATGCTCACTAACAGAAATTTGCTCTACATATGTAATCTTTATATTCATATAATCTTCTAATTTACTATTCAAACTAGGATATATAATATCATCTTCGTTATAACATATATTTTTTTCACTCAATAATTCTTTTACAGTCTTACAATAAGTATTTACAGTCGTTGCCTTTCCATTTACCTGTACAACTATTTGCTCTTTTTTCAATATAAAATATGATGCAAGAAGAACACAAAAAGATAGAGTTATTAGTAAAGTTCTAAAAATTATATTATTTTTCATTTTTACTCCCCCTATAAATATTTAATATATAAAACTTAAGTATTTTAAATTTCAAATTTTAAATTGTTTATATATTTATATTTATAGAAGTGATAAAATATGTAACTAATTTGTAACTAATATTTAATTTTTATATTTATTTTTGATAACATTTAGTAACCATCTACTTTTTAGCAATAAATTTTTTTAATATTTTGTAATTAGTTATCTTGCATCTTTAACTATGTTGTAAATTCTAACGTAAGTTTCTCCAACTTCTTCTGCTGATTTAGCTTCTTCCTTTGACACTCTATAATATAATTCTGTCAACTCTATAGCCACATCCTTTGCATTTCTCTGTGAAGATCCTGTTATTTTTGTTTCTGCCATTTCTATTTCCTCCTAAAATTTTCTTAATAATAACTTTGTTTTTTGTTTTCTATTTTTTCAACTATCCACTTCATTACATCTTCTTTTACTTCTTCTTTATTAATCTCATTTAATATTTCATGTCTACCATCTTTATATAATATACATTTTACATCCTCAATACCAGATTTTTCATATCTAATTTTTAGATTTAGTAAGCCCTTTCCGTTATTTCCAACAGGGTCTTTATCTCCTGAAATTATTAATATAGGTAAATCTTTTCTGATTTTTATTATATTTTCTCTATCTTCTATAAATTTAAGCCCTTGTATAAAATCTTCAAAAAAACCACAAGTGCACTTAAATCCACACATTGAATCATTTATATATTTATCTACTTCTTTTTCATCTCTACTTAGCCAGTCATAATCTGTTCTACATGGTTTAAAGCTTTTATTATTTGACCCAAAGAATAAATTATCAATAAATTCACTAACATATTTTCTTCCTTTAATTTTACAAGTAGATTTTACTACTATGTTAGCTAAATCTAGTTTTGCACCAAAATCTCCATTTGAACCAGAAAGTATTAATCCATCGATTTCCTCTCCATATTTTATAGCATAGTTTTGCGAGGCAAATGATCCCATACTATGACCAAATAATATTAAAGGTACATCTTTATTTTCTTCTTTTATTATTTCTGTTAAAGTATGTATATCATCTACTAAACAATCAAATCCATTTTCTTCTGCTAAGTAACCTGCATTTTCTAAACTTTTTGCTGTTTTACCATGACCTCTATGATCGTTAATATAAACATTATATCCATTATCTGTTAATAGTTTAGCAAAATCTTCATACCTTTTCCCATGTTCTGCCATACCATGTGATATTTGTACTACACCTTTAACAGTTACATTTTTATCACATACAAACTTATATGTAAATATCTCATTATCATCTATTTTAGAAGTAAAATAAAAATTGCTATATCTCATAATTTTCACCCTTTCAATTAATCTTCTATATTAAGTATAACAAATATTTAACATATTTGTCTTTACATACAAAAAAAGTAGCACGATATTTATTCGTGCTAGGGTGGGTTAAATTACTTAAGCTAATTTTTCATTATATTGTTTAATAAACTTTATAAGTAAATAATATAATAATATTTTTTACAAATCAATTATATATCTTAAACAATGATTCTTTTTTGGAATAAAAATAAGTCATTTTAAAACCCCCATTTTAAAATGACTTATTGAAAAGAATAAATTTAATTATTGCAAAATCCGATCACAATTTCCCCAAAAGATTCTCTCTTCCCATAAGAAAACCTTTTCAACCGATTACTCAAAGTTTAAATTTAATATACCCAAACTTCCACTTGTAATAAAAATTCCCTTTTTTCTACTACAAATATAATTATAAAACATTTTCCTAAGAAAAGCTAATACTTTTTTTGACATTTACAAATAAAATTTTTATTTTTGTAGAATTTTCACATTTAGCACTATACATTCTTTTGTTAAAATACATATACAGATTATTTTATTAACAACAATGTCCAAATACATATTATTATATTTAGAATATTTCATAATAGCATAAAAAAATAAAGATGCATCTGTATCTTTATTTTTTTATGCTATTATCTATTTAATTTACTTTTTACTATATCTTCCACATAAGATTTACATCTTCCACATCCTTTTGTTGCCTTCGTTTCCTCTACAACTTCTTCAAAACTATTAGCTCCATTTTTTATGCTATCTTCTATTCTCTCGAAAGTCACTTTTCTACAATTACATACATTCTTATTTAAATTTCCCATATTCATCCTCCAATATATTATGACTAATTATATACTTATATAATTTCTTAATATATTTATTCCCTTAAATCCTTAATTGTAAACAAATATTTTTCTCTATACTATAATTCATTAAAAGCATCATTTAAATATACATTTTTTTAGGAATTATATTTTTAAATTTATGGAAAAATTATAATTATAGAATTATAATATATTGAAATAACTTAATTTTCATATAGAAAGGGGAACTTATGAATAAATCAAAAGTTTATTATACTAATCTAAGAACAGACTTCAAAAACAATTTATTAGACAAATTACAAATACTAGTTACAAAAGCTGGTATAAATAACATTGATTTTGAAAACAAGTATACAGCCATAAAAATTCACTTTGGAGAGCCAGGAAATTTAGCCTACTTAAGACCTAATTTTTCTAAAGTCATTGTGGATTTAATAAATTCAAAAAATGGTAAAGTGTTTTTAACAGATTGTAATACTCTTTACGTTGGTGGTAGAAAAAATGGCCTTGAGCATTTAGATTCCGCTTATACTAATGGTTATAATCCATTTACTACTGGATGCCATATAATAATCGCTGATGGAATTAAAGGTACAGATGAAGCTCTTGTACCTGTTTATAGTGGAGAATATGTTAAAGAAGCTAAAATAGGTCAAGCTATAATGGATGCTGATATTTTCATTTCAATGAATCATTTTAAAGGTCATGAATCTACAGGTTTTGGTGGAGCATTAAAAAATATAGGTATGGGATGTGGATCTCGTGCCGGTAAAATGGAAATGCATAGTAGTGGAAAGCCTTTTATAAAGGAAAAGAAATGCGTTGGATGTAAATCATGTGCAAAAAATTGTGCTCATGAAGCTATTTCATTTGGAGAAAATAAAAAAGCTTCTATTGACCATAATAAATGTGTTGGATGTGGAAGATGCATTGGGTCATGTAACTATGATGCTGTAAGTTCACCTACAGATGAATCCAATGATATACTAAATAAAAAAATAGCAGAGTATTCTAAAGCCGTATTACAAGATAGACCTCATTTTCATATAAGCTTTGTTATAGATATTTCTCCAAACTGTGATTGTCATAGAGAAAATGATTTGCCTATTATTCCAGATGTAGGTATTTTTGCTTCGTTTGATCCTGTTGCTTTAGATATGGCTTGTGTAGATGCTTGCAACAAACAAAGTGTAATACATGGTAGTTATTTAGACGAACAAAGACACCATTGTCATGACCATTTTATAAATACTCATCCTGAAACAAATTGGGAAGTTTGTATCGATCATAGTGTCAAACTAGGTATTGGGAATAAGGAATATGAATTAATTGAAGTATAAAATTTAAATTCATAAAGAGTAGTAAATTTTATATTGTGATTTATTCAATAAAGATTACTACTCTTTTATATAAAGTATATTAATAAATCTTACACTTAATCTAGTTTTATACTTTTATTTTTATTTACTTTATAATGCTGAATATATTATCAAACTTCTTACTACTTAAAATTTCATGAGTTATAAACTTCCCATCATAATATAAACTACATGTGGTAAATGGAGTCGGAGCATTTTGTGCCTGAGCTTTATTTTCATATCTAACAATATGCAAATCAATATCTTTTTCCTTTGCATAATCCTTTATCATAGATACATATTTAGAAGTAAAAGGGCATTGATGTGAATAGTACAAAACAAATCCTTTTTCATTTATATACTCTTCTTTTGCTGTATTTTTAAATCTAGGTACAAATTCGTTTTCTTCAAAAGGCAAATACAATAATTCAAAATAAGGTTTTGCAATATCAGCCACTAAAAATCCCTTATTTACAAAATATTTTTTATCTGATAAAAATGGCTTCTTTTTATTAGATGATAATACTATTAAGCCTTTTTTTCCCTTTAACTTACTGTCTTTTATACACTCTTCTAGTAACTTACTACCTATACCTTGTCCTTTGTATTTTCCCGAAACCCAAAAACAATTTATAAACATATAATTATCTGCAATGATTGGACACCACGCATTTTCAGCAGGTATATATTCAATAAAAACTTTCCCTCTAACATCACCTTTTTTAAATACTATATTGTCTTTTATTCTATCCTTAAGCCAAGTTTTTTTTGATGATACTTGACTTTTATCAGATATGGCACAACATATATGCTCTTTGTCTATATTTTCCAAGTCTATATCTATAAAATCCAATTTAAATACCTCCTCAATTAGCTTCTACCATATATCTCAAAACTGTTTTAAGTTTTTCTGGTGAGGTTTTTCTAAAGTCAGAAATGTAAATTTCCCTATGATTTTTATCTTTTATTGATAGATTCTTATCTCCACAAAATTTTTTCATAACTTCAAATGTTTTGTATTCTTCATCAAAAGGTCCTGTATGCATCATTTGAACACACATACCTTCATCTATCTTATCAAATTCTATTTCATCTAAGTACTTGTTAGTTTTTTTCTTCTTAGTAAGATTAACTGCTAAATCAAAAACTTCTTTAGTTACAAAATCAGGTTGTCTAATCATTATGTTATAAACTAAATTATTTTTATCAAATACATCTTTTTTCTTACCTTCTTCGTCTAAACCCCAAATTCCTTCCAATGGATATACAGTGTAATCAAAGTACCCATCTGGAGTTATACTTTTTTTAGGCATCATCTTGATTGCATAAGCTATTGAATATAATGCCCCTACTTTCTCAGAAAATTCCTCACTATTTGGGTTGCCATTACCTGCTATTCTTATAAACTTAAATTTTCCCATATTTATAATTTCAGGTTTTGCTTTTGGTAAATAATATTGCTTTTCTTTTTTTCTCCATTCATGTTTCATAACAAATCTTCCCTTTTCTTAAATTTATATTAAGTATTTTTATTGTACATATTTAAGGTTTCTTTCATTTTCTCTATAATTATATTTCTTATATGTAATGGCTCAATAACTTTGACATATGGACCAAAAGAAAGTATATACCCATATAACCATTCATTCTCTGGATATTCCATAGTTACTTGATAATTTCCATTCTCATTCTCAATAATTGATTCTTTGTTAAATTCATCAAAAACCCTATATAAAACTTTTTTTTTAACTTCTAATTTTACTTTAACAGTATTAAAAACTTTATTTTCATCCTTATTTATTTCTTGCTTTTTTAAATTCCATTTTGTAAAACTCTGTTTATTTACCTCAAAATCTTTTATTCTACTTATTCTAAATAATCTAAAGTCTTTTTTTAATCTACAGTATCCATATAAGTACCAACTTTGACCTTTATAAATGAGCTTAATTGGTTCAATAATTCTCTTTGATTGATTCGATAAGCTATTAATATAGCTAAATTCTACTAATTTATTATTTAAAATTGAATATTTTATTTTATCGAATTTATCGTCTTCATATGTTTTACTTCCCCACCTTGATAAATCTATGTCTATCCAATTATCATTGTAATTTGTAACATTTACAAACCCAACTTTGTTAATTACAGAATTTATATCTGGATATTCAATAGTAGACAAGGCTTTGAGTGCCAATGTTATACTTTCCTTATCATTATCAGACAATAAAGTTTTATTTATTGAAAAATCTTCTAATAATCCAATACCTCCTTTCTTACCTTTACTCATATAAACTGGTACTCCAGACAAAGATAAAGTTTCTATATCTCTGTATATGGTTCTAGTTGATACTTGAAATTTATCTGATAATTCTTTGGCTGTTACTATATTCTTATTTAAAAGTATTAAAATAATTTCTGTTAATCTATTAATTTTCATGTTATTTCTCCACTGTTTTTAAAATCATATACTATGCTTTTCAACATAAGTCATATCCTTTTAATTTAATAATATCACTATTAATATGACAACATTATGTCTTATTTAAAATATTATTATACAAAATATAAACATTTTTAACATAACAAAAAAGCTACAACTGATAAATTTCACTTATCAATTATAGCTTATTATTATAAAGTTAATTTACATGTGATAATCTATAAAAATCAGTTTGATGTTGATTACATAACCTTTGCTAATATAGCTTTTATTTCATCATGAGTAGCTTGAACTGGATTAGTCGCCCCACAAGCATCTTTTAGTGCATTAGTCGCTAATATATCAAAATCTTTTTCATTAGCTCCAAGTTCAGCAAATCCTTTAGGTATATTGACATCAACAGATAATTTTCTGATTGCAGCTATACAAGCAGCAGCGCCTTCATCATCATTCATTCCTGATATATCTACACCCATAAATTTAGCACAGTCTTTTAATTGCTTAGCAGCAACTTTAGCATTAAATTCTTGAACTGCAGGAAGCAATATTGCATTACATACACCGTGTGGTAAGTTATAGAATCCACCATATTGATGAGCTATTGCATGAACATATCCAAGTGAAGCATTATTAAATGCCATACCTGCTAAAAATTCTGCATAAGCCATTTTATCTCTTGCTTCCATATTATTTCCATCAGCAACTGCATCTCTTAAATAATCACTTATAAGTTCAATAGCTTTTTGTGCGCAAGCATCTGTAACTGGAGTAGAAGCAGTAGATACATAAGCTTCAACTGCATGAGTTAAAGCATCCATTCCTGTAGCAGCAGTTAAAGAAGCAGGCATACTAACCATTAAATTAGGGTCATTTATTGCAAGAACTGGATTAACGTGTTTATCAACTATTGCCATTTTAACATGTCTTTCTTCGTCAGTAATTATAGAGAATATAGTCATTTCTGAAGCAGTACCAGCTGTAGTATTTATTGCTATAAGTGGAAGCTGAGGATTTTTAGATACATGAACGCCTTCATAATCTTTTATATTACCACCATTACTAGCAACTAAAGCTATACCTTTTGCACAGTCATGCGGAGATCCTCCACCATAAGATATAACAAAATCACATTCATTGTCCTTAAGTACTTTAACTCCATCCATTACATTAGTAACAGTTGGATTTGGTTGAGAACCAGGATATACAACAAATTCTACACCATTTTCTTCTAAGTTGTCAGTTATTCCTTTAAATTCCGAACTACTAGCAGATCTCTTTCCACAAACTATTAAAGCCTTTTTAAATCCTCTTGATTTTATTTCTTCTGGTAAATTGTCTGAACATCCTGCTCCCATTAAACTAACACTTGGCATATAAAATGTAAAAGCCATATTATTAAAACCTCCTAAAAATAATTTTATTATATATGTAGATAGCTACATAATAACTTGGCATTAAAAATAAAAATTATTTATTCTTTAACTTACAGGATTCTTGATATTCTAATGGTGTTATTCCATACACTTTTATGAAATTCTTGTTAAGATGACTTAAATCGTAAAACTCATATTTACTTACTATGGTGTTTATGTCTACTCCCTCAGATAAATCATATTTTATAGCCTCTACTTTGCAATTCATTATATATCTGTATGGAGTTACACCAATTTCATTTTTGAACATTCGTGAAAAATAATATTTAGATAAGTTAATATACTGACAAATTTCGTTAATTGTTATTTTTTTCTTTAAATTTTGATTAATATATTTTATGGACTTGGTAATATAAGGATTAACGCTCTTATTTTTATTACTTGGCATGGCAAATATTAACGCTCCTTTCTATTTTATATAAGAAAGTTGCTTAATATAATATTAAATTCTTCTATTTAATAATTACATTTCTTATAGTTACATTATAAAGCATCTTAAGTTTTTATGTATAGTAATATATTGCTATGTTTTTTCATATTATATTTATTTTTTGTAAAAATAAAACATCATCTAAAAAGAAATATATACTTTTTAAATGATGGCAATTATAATTAAATATTTTAATATATCCAGGTTTGATTATCATCAACTTTTTCTATAAATATTCTTGCTCTATCCTCTTTGCATTTTGCTTGATGAAATTTAAATACTATATCATTTTCTTCTATTTTTCCTATTATTTCAATTTTCCCCTTTGTTGTAGACAAACAATATTTAAAACATTTACCTTGGCCATTTTGCAAACTTTTAGCTCCTTCTACTATATCAATACCTTCTTTAAGCGGAACTTGAAATTGATTTTTTACACCTGTAACTGGTCTACACTGAAATACATAATATGGTACTATTCCAATAGAAGTAATATTTTTTAGCAACTCTCCAAGAATTTCAATACTATCATTTACTCCCCTTAACAAAACTGTTTGATTTTTTACTATAACGCCAGCATCTCTTAAATATCTTATTGCATCAATAGCTTCCTTAGTCACCTCTCTAGGATGATTAAATTGAGTTACTACATAAATTTGTTTTTTTTGACCATATTTGCTAAGTATCTCTTTAAGTTCATTATCTCTTGTTATTCTCTCAGGATAAACTACAGGTATTCTTGTTCCAAATCTAATCAAATCAATATGAGGAATATCACATAAGGCTGCTAAAAATTTTTCAATTTTACTATTACTATTTAAAAATGAATCTCCTCCAGAAATAAGTACATTGCTTATTTTTTCATGATTTTTAACATATTCTAACATTTCTTCAAAATGTGTAGCTATTTCTTCATCTGATAAACCTACTAAACGTTTTCTAAAGCAATGTCTACAGTACATTGCACAATGACTTGTAGACAGTACTATGACTGTTTGTTCATATTTATGTTGCATTCCTGTAATAACAGTATTATCTGCTTCTCCACTCGTATCAAAACTTCCACTTAAATCAATTTCTTCTATCGAAGGTATACACATTTTTTTTATAGGATCATTTGGGTCGTTAAAATCAATTAAAGATAGATAATAAGGTGTAATAGACATAGGATATTTTTCAAGTATTTCATTCATTTTTATTTCTTCATCTTTTGTTAGGTTCATGTATAAATTTAAATCTTCTGCTTTAGTTATATTTTTTTTCAATGACTCTGTATTATTCAAGATACCACCCCTTAATAAGTATATAGAATTTTAAAATCACTTTAACATATATCATTCATATAATCAATATATATGAAATAGTTTATTTAATAGTAAGAATATTACAAAATATCAACATGTATATTACTAAATACTAGATTATACGGTAAATTTCCTTTTTTTCATAGATATTATCTTATAATTTTTCTTACTATTGCACCTATACCAACCCCCACAGTTACTGTCCCTAAAATCATTTCAATATTAGATAGCATCAATGATATTTGGACTGGTTCACAGCTATACCCACCTACACCTAAAAATATACCTGAGCTTAATGCTAATGATTCGTTAAAATCTTCAATGAATCCGATAAAATTAAAATGCTTTAATGTTTCTAAATTATAAATAACGTAATTATTATCAATATCCAAACCAACAATTAAATATATCAACGCAAATACTACTATTAGAAATATTCCCATAAATAGTGCATTAAAAGGTCTCTCACCATAACCACAAGATATTCTATACAAAAATGATCCTATTTTTGGAATAGGGTCCAGGGTTTTACTTTGAATTTTCTTACATAAATAATAATATTCGCCAAAGTTATTATCTAAAGTATTTTCTTTAAATTTATTTGCAATAGCCTGATAAGTTAAATATAGCCCTTCATATTCTTCTCTAGTTTTTTTAATTTCTACTAATTTATCAAAAAATGTTTTTTCATCTAATTTAGTTTTATACTTATCATCAAATTCAAAATCTAAAATATAACATTTGTGTGTTTTAAATCCACTTAAGTCACTATCCGAAATTTTTATTTCATTCAATTCACATTTATTTGCTATCATACTTTTCATCATGCATATTTCAAATGAAGTATTTTTTATTAAACAATTTTCAAATATTGAATATGATAAATCACAATTTTTGAATTTACTATAAAACTCACAATTATAGAATTCACAAGAGTAATTTATTGTATTATTCAATGACGGTGACTTTATATTATCTTCCATAATAAATATACAATTTTCAAAAATAACACCACCTAATATAAATTTACAATCATAAAATTTACAGCCTATTATTCTACAATTGATAAATTTTGTATTTGCAAAAGTACAATCTTTAAAACTTGCACATATTATATCTTTGTTTGAAATATTATAATAATCTTTTTCATCTAACAATCCCTTTTTGCCAATGAATTCATTTTCTGTAATTTCATAACTATATCGATTGTCTGGATTATAGTCAGTCATATTCTTTTTATGCTTTATAATATAACTATAATTTTTTTCATTATTTTTTTTCCTTTTATCCAATTGGATCTTTAATTTATAATTTTCTTCTTTAAAATTTACATAAGCCATAGTAATTTCTCCTTTTATAAACTCTATAACTTATTATTTGCATAAAAAAAGACTTAAATGCATTATCATTTAAGTCTTTTATAAATATTAATTTTCTAGTAATTCATTTCCTTGTATATCTTCAACTTCTACACTCTTACCAAGTACTTGTATTCCTATAAACATAGCCACAAATGCCAATGGTAAAACTAAATAGACAGGTAATCCAAATCCCGCTGGTATATATCCAAACACTATAGTAATAACTCCCACAAATATTGAATAAGGCATCTGTGTTCTAACATGGTCTATATGATTACATCCAGCTCCCATAGATGAAAGTATTGTTGTATCTGATATTGGTGAGCAATGGTCTCCAAATATAGCTCCAGTTAATACTGCTGATGTTGCAACTATTACATAAGACATATCTGGATTTATTGAGTATGCAAGTGGTATAGCCAGAGGCATAAGTATTCCCATTGTTCCATAAGAAGTCCCTGTTGCAAATGATATTATTGCCCCAAGCACAAATATTAAGCTTGGTACTATAAATGGAGGCAGTGAACCTGATAATAATGTAATCAAATATTTTGCGGTTCCTAATTCTTTTATTACAGACGAAAGTGACCATGCACATATTAATATTACACCTGTTATTACTAATGTTTTCATTCCATCCACCCAAATATCTAGAGCTTCTGATACAGTAAACATTTTTTTACATACACCCATAACCATTGCAACTATTCCTGCAAATAAAGCTGATTGGAAAAGAGCAACAGATGCATCTGCATTTGAAAAAGCTTCTTTTATTGCATTAAATGATGCTGGTGAATTTTGCATAAGCTGAATTACTGTAGTGTCCTCTCCACCCATTATTGCAGTATATCCACTGTAATAAAAAGCAAATAACGCTCCAACTATCAACGCTCCTATTGGTATTATTGCATTCCAGACACTTAATTTAACACCCTCTAATGGTTCCATATCATCATGTTTACTTAAATTTTTATTCACTTCTTCGTTTGAAGTAAGATTTTGACTCCCTCTTCTACATTCTAACTCAGCTTTTCTCATAGGTCCAAAATCCTTTAAAAGTAAAGCTGTCATTACTATAAATCCTAATATTAATAGATTATAGAATCTAAATGGAATTGTATTTAAAAATACTCCAAATGCATTTGTTTCAACTCCTATACTTTCAAATGCCGTACCTATAAGCCCAACTTCTAAACCTATCCATGTAGAAATAATTGCTAAACCTGCAACTGGTGCTGCAGTGGCATCTATTATAAACGCTAATCTTTCTCTTGATACTTTCATTTTGTCTGTAACAGGTCTCATCATAGGTCCTATTATTAAAGAGTTTGCATAGTCATCAAAGAATACAAATAATCCTGCAAACCAAGTCATTATTTGAGCACTTTTTGCTGTTTTTGCTTTATTTGATAAGGCTTCAGCTATGGCTTTTGCTCCACCCATTTTTCCAACTAAATTTATAACTCCTCCTATTGCTAAAACTTGAAGAATTATACCTGCATTCCATGGATCTGCTAAAGATCCCACTGCCCTTTGAATTAAATCCAAAAATGAATAAAATATTGCCATAAAAGGATTATTTCCTGTTATATTTAATATAAATCCCCCTGACATAATCCCTATAACCAAAGATACTATAACATTTTTAGTTATAAAAGCAAGTGAAATGGCAACTAGCGGTGGTATTAAAGTCCATAAACCAAATTTATCTGCATTTTGTGCAGCAACATCAACTTCTTCTGCAAAAGATAATACTGTTGTCATTATGAATAGCATGGTTGTCATTAAAAATAATCTTAAATTTCTTCTTCTCATTTTATTTCCCCCTAATATTTTTGTAGTGAACATTATAAGGGCTATTTTTTTCATTAAAAAAACCTTGATGTAAGAGCATCAAGGTCATAATTATACTAAACTATAAATCCATTTGATAGCTCAACACTAATTTCTTAGTGACAGTGGCATATATATTATATATACCCCCAGCCAAATAACCTTAAAGCTTCAGTTATATGCTTCGGCGATGTTTCCTTTCACAATAAATCCACGTTGCTTAACTCATTATTGTTACTGATAAAAATCGCACCTCTACCTTAAATATTCACTTATTAATATGAGTATATATCACCTTCCTATATTTAGCAACATTTAATTCTGTCTTTTTTACCATATATATATTATAAATATTTTTTTATATTTAATTAATATTTTGATATTATTTCTCTATAATTTTATTATGATGATAAGTTATGGGAGGAATTATTTATATGAGAATTTTTTTAATAATTATTATTACAATAATAATGCTAATATTTAGCGTTTTTAATAATATTTTTTTAGGATACGGTTTAACTATTTCTTTAATTTTATTTTCTTTAGTCGGCCTAAAAAGAAATAAAAGCATAAAGGAGCTTCTTGAATTATATACCTTTGAATCTAAAAGAAGCTTTCCAATTATAAAAATTTTATTATTAATTTCAATTTTAATAAGTGTTTGGTTAAGTTGTGGAACAATTCCTGCAATAGTTTATTATTCACTAAAATATATTAACCCTAATCTATTTATTTTATTTTGTTTTTTAATCCCAGCTTTAACATCCTTTTTGATTGGAACTTCCTTTGGTACTATAAGTTCTATAGGCATACCTCTTATTATTATTGCACAGGCATCTAATCTTAACTTAAATTTAGTAGGAGGAGCAATTATGTCTGGGGCATATTTAGGTGATAGATGTTCACCTTTATCTTCTAGTTTACTTCTTCTATGCAATTTAACTAACGTTGATTTATTTAAATATATTAGAAAAATTTTCATTTTTGGTATTATTCCAACTATGGTTAGTATTATTTTTTATTTATTATTCTCCTTTAAAAATCCTTTAACTTTTATTGACAATTCACTAAGTTTAACTTTATACAATGATTTTCATATTAGTTTTATTTTATTAATACCAGCTATTATAATTATTATTTTATCGTTAAAAAAAGTTTCAATTTCAAAATCAATAACTATAAGTATAATAGCTTCAATAATAATTTGCTTTATTATTCAAAAAATAACTATGATAGATTTGTGTAATTATATTATATTTGGATATAAAGCCTCTTCATCCTTATCAAATATTATTAAGGGCGGTGGCATTATTTCCATGCTTAAAACTTGTTATATAATTATTATTTCATGCTGTTTAACAGGATTTTTTAGTGGATTAAATATTTTTAATGGTTTAGAGACGTATTTGAAAAAAATAAAACTAAATAAGAGTAAGTTATTTTTAGTAACCTTATTTCTTGGCTTAATAATTGCATCTATTGGATGTAGCCAAACTATAGCTTTTATTCTAACTATAGAAACACTTAAAAATAGCTACGAGAATTATAATAATGAAGATATGGCTATGGAATTTTCCAATTCCGCAATCGTTACATCTGCCTTAATCCCATGGTGCATAGCTGCACTCGTTCCTACTTCAGTCTTAGGCATAAGTAATTACAAATTTATCCCATATGCTATTTTTCTATATATAGTCCCATTTTGTCATTTATGTTATTGTATCTACTTGGATTTTTATAAAGATAAATCACAAAAAAATTTTTCTAAAACAAAAACTTTTTAGAAATAAATTTATTATTATATATTTATAGGAATGTTATTAAGATAATTTTTTATACCTTCTAATAAAAATAGTAATAGTTTTAATCGGTTATTATTAAAATTATTACTATTTTAGTTTTAAAATTCAAACTATTTTATATCAAGTAAGTCCTTTATAACCTGAGATGATATTATCAATCCTCCACAGGAAGACATAAAAGGCATACTTCCTGGTAGTATTCTATGGCCATTTGATATCTTTTCCTTAACTTCTATAGGTTGCTCTGTGGAAAATACTACTTTTAAATGCTCTATTCCTCTATCTCTAAGTTCTTTTCTCATAACTTTAGCCAATGGACAAGTATGAGTATTTGAAATATCATTAATTTCTATCTTTGTGGGATCTAACTTATTCCCCATACCCATGGAACTTATTATTGGTATGCTTTTATTTAAACATAGTTGAATTAATTGAAGTTTTGATGAAACCATATCTATAGCATCTACAACATAATCATAATTTTGACTAAATATTTTGTTACTACTTTCCTCATTAAAAACACAGTTTACTGCATTTATATTTAAGTCTTTATTTATATCTATTAATCTATCTTTTACTACTTGAACCTTATCTTTGTTTAAATTAGAATTTAATCCAGGTAATTGTCTATTAAAATCACTTTCTTCAACCTTTGCATAATCTACTATAGTTATATTTCCTATGCCAGCCCTTATTAAGGCCTCTACACAAAAACTACCAACTCCACCTACTCCTATGACAAGAACATGAGAATTTATTAATTAAATACTAAAAATCCCTTCAAATTATTGTATCTAACAATCTAAAGGGATTTTTTATATTTTATAATAAATTAAGCTATTAAATTTTCTTCCTTTTCATCTATATCTACACTTTTTCCAAGTATTTGTATTCCTATAAACATTGCTATAAATGCTAAAGGGATTATTAAATAAATTGGAAGTCCCATTCCTGCTGGTATATACCCAAATAATATGGCTATGCTTCCAACGAATAAAGCATATGGCATTTGTGTTCTAACATGGTCTATATGATTACATCCAGCTCCCATTGATGAAAGTATAGTTGTATCTGATATTGGGGAGCAGTGGTCTCCGAATATAGAACCTGTAAGCACTGCACTTATACAAACTATTATATAAGACATATCTGGACTTATAGAATGAGCTAGCGGAATAGTCAGTGGCATAAGTATACCCATAGTTCCATAAGATGTTCCTGTCGCAAATGAAATTATTCCACCTAGTACAAATATTATACTTGGTAATAAAAAAGCTGGTACAGAACCTGATAATAATTGTATTAAGTATCTAGCTGTTCCAAGTTCTTTTATTACTGACGAAAGTGACCATGCACATATTAGTATTACACAAGTTATAACTAAAGTTTTCATTCCATCTACCCATATATCTAATCCTTGTGATACAGTAAATATTTTCTTACATACACCCATTGCTATAGCAACTACACCTGCAAATGAAGCAGATTGGAATAGCGCTACAGATGCATCAGCATTAGAAAATGCTTCTCTTATTGCTACAAATGATAGTGGTGAGTTATTAAATATTTGGATTAAACTTACATCATTTCCACTCATTATTGTTGTATAACCACTGTAGTAAAATGCAAATAATGATCCAACTATTAGTATACCTATTGGTACTATAGCATTCCATATATTTAATTTAACTCCTTGAAGTGGTTCTAAATCACTATGTTCATTACTTATTTTTTCATCTATATCTTTATTAGAAACTAAATTTGTATTTCCTCTTCTAGCTCTTAACTCTGCTTCTCTCATTGGTCCAAACTCTTTTAATAGCACTGCCGTTATAACTATAAATCCAAGTATTAATATATTGTAAAATCTATATGGTAATGTACTTAAAAATACACTAAATGCATTTGTATTTACTCCTATAGCATTAAATCCATCGCCAATTAGTCCAACTTCTAAACCTATCCAAGTTGAAATTATTGCTATTCCTGCAACTGGCGCTGCTGTAGCATCTATTACAAAGGCAAGTCTTTCTCTTGAAATATTCATTTTATCTGTAACTGGTCTCATCATCGGACCTATTATTAATGAATTTGCATAGTCGTCAAAGAATACTAAAAGTCCTGCTACCCATGTTATAAGCTGAGCACTTCTTGCGCTTTTTGCTTTTTTAGCTAGTGATTCAGCTATTGCTTTTGCTCCGCCCATTTTAGCAACTAAGTTGATTACTCCACCTATTGCTAGAACTTGAAGTATAATTCCTGCGTTCCATGGATCGGCTAATGCTCCAACAGCTCTATCTACTAAATCTAAAAATGCATTAAATAGCGCAGAGAAAATATTTATACTATTTAAGTTTAATAAAAATCCACCTGACATAACTCCAATAACCAAAGATACTATAACATTCTTAGTTATAAAAGCCAAAATAATAGCTACAAGTGGTGGTAATAGTGTTAATAGTCCATACTTTTGTGCATTTATTACAGCCATATCTTGTTCAGCTGCAAAACTCGTTACGCTTGATATTAAAATCAGTATAGTTGTCATTAATAATAATCTTACATTTCTTTTTTTCATTTTATTTCCCCCTATGTGATAGTTGTGAATATTTCAGGGTTTTGTCATTTTTAATAAAATTTGCTTTGCTCATGTTAATAATGGTTTATAACATAAATCCATTATTCCATTAAGTAGTTGAAAATTAATATTTTTTAATAAAAAATATTAATTTCTTTGTAATAAAAAAACCTTGATGGCTTCATCAAGGTTAAAATTACATACTAAAAATATTCTTAGTTCTTCTCAATGATAGCTCAACACTAAAATTAGTGACAGTTGTATACATATTTTATATACACCCAGCTATATAACCTTAAAGCCTCAGTTATACGCTTCGGCAATATTTCCTTTTTTAATAAATCATCGTGCTACCTCATTATTAATACTTATAAATATTGCACCTCTACCTATATATTCACTTGTTTTTTACAGTATATAATATATGCTTTACAAATACAATACATTTTGTTCAAATTGTCAAAATTATATTTTTTTACTGTAATCATCTATGAATTCATATAATAAAATACAAAGCCATAAGGTATCCAATCTGATATATTTGAACTTAGTAAAGAGTAATTAAGCTCATCTAAAGTTATTTTATTATCATCTAATAAGTATACATAAGTTTTCTTATTTTCTTGAAATAATTTTAAATATTTAAAACTGTATTCAAAATAATCTTCCTCTTTATCATCTCTATACTGATCTCTAGAGTCATCTTCAATCATAAAGAATTTATTGTCTTTGCAGGATAAGTAAGTCAGTATTGGGTCCTCTTGTTCAGTATATTGAACTATTAACACACTATCTTCTTTTTTCTTTTTACTATTATTATAAAAATTATTCCATATTTTCTTATTTGCTACTATTTGTTCATCTTCTATAACTACAATATTATTTTTTTTTGCTTTTTCAGCTGTTAAATTCTTGGATTCTCCATAAGATTTTAATATTTCTTTTACTTTTTGTGAATCTTTTGCTGAATATATTTTAAGTTTTTCCTCACTAAAAGTATCTATAGCCTTTTTAGTATCAGCATTTTCACATCCTAATAAACTACAAAAAGTTATAAAAATAATAATATAAATTATCTTTTTCATCTTATTCCCCCCTATATACTGATTATTACTATCTTCTTTTTTTTTTTAACAATTCCTTCAATTTTCATTCTCTATGATTATGAAAATTGCGACAAATTCTTTAATTATTAATATTTATTAAAGGAAATTCTCATATTTTGTTGAATATTAGTAAAATATCTGATTACAAAATTTATGGAGGAATAGACTATGCTGTTAATCAATAATACTAGTACAAATGCTTACTTTAACTTGGCTATGGAAGAATATTTTTTAAAAAATACTACTGAAGATATATTTATGCTCTGGAGAAATGAAAGCGCTATAATTGTAGGCAAAAATCAGAATACATTATCTGAAATTAATTATGAGTATGTAAAAGAAAATAAAATAAAAATCGTAAGACGACAATCTGGTGGTGGTGCTGTTTTTCATGATTTAGGTAATATAAACTTTACATTTATTTCATGTAATGATAATACCTTTAGTGATTTTAAGCGATTTACTATGCCAATAATAGATGCTTTAGAAACTTTAAATATACATGCTGAATTTTCAGGAAGAAATGATTTACTCATTGATAATCAAAAGTTTTCAGGCAATGCCCAGTATAATTATAAAAATAAGGTAATGCATCATGGTACACTATTATTCTCATCTGAAATAAATGATTTATCTAGTGCGTTAAAAGTAAAACCATCTAAGTTTAAAGGAAAGAGTGTAAAATCTGTTAAATCCCGTGTTACAAATATTAGTAATCATTTAGACAAAAATATGACTGTTTTAGAGTTTAAAAATTACTTAATGAACTTTATAAATAGCCAGGATGAAAATAATCGTCTCTACGAATTAAGTGCACAAGATATAAATGAAATTAACAAATTAGCAGAAGAAAAATATAATACTTGGAAATGGAATTTTGGTCATTCACCTAAGTATGCTCTTAATAATGAAATTAAGTACCCTGGTGGTAATATAGAATTTAGTTTAAATGTTAAAAAAGGACTAATTAATGAGATAAAATTCTTCGGAGATTTCTTTGGTAAAAAGGATGTTTCTTATATAGAAGATATATTAAAAAATATAAATCATAATGAAAATAGTATTAAAGCTATCTTAAATAATATTGATATAAATGATTATTTTTTAAATTGCAATATAGATATATTAGTTGATGGAATAATGGGTGCAAAGTAAATTTAAAATTAAAATGAAGAATAGACCTTTGCCTATTCTTCATGCATTCTTTTCTTTTCAAAATTATCTAAATCCTTATTTAGTTTATTTCCTATTTTCCAAGCAAAAAATGTTATTAAAATTAAAGTTAATACTTTCAAAGGATTTGTTATAAAACCAATTATGTCTTTTCCTATATAACTAACTATAAAAAACATAACTAATTTTCCTGCTACTACTGCAGATACAAAGTCTGTAGTGTGTCTTTTGGCTAATCCTTGAGATATTGTAACCACACAAGCTGGTAAAAATGGACAAGCATAAGCAAAAAATAATAGCATAAACCCTTTTTCTTCTACCCAATCAATTGCTTTTTCTACTTTTTCATTTTTTAATAATTTAACAAATTTTTTATTGCTAATTTTCTTAACTATTAAAAATAGACATATAGTTCCAGCTGTAGAACCTATCCACGATATTATTAACCCTTGATACATACCAAATAAGGCCGCGTTAGCAGTAACAATTGCAACTAGCGGCAGTATAGGCAGAAAACTTTCTATAAATACACTTGTTAATCCAACAACAATAGACAATAACCAATAATCATTTACTATATTATATATGTTTTGAATATATTCCATAAATATCTCCTTTTTATCATTTTAAAATCATTATAAATAATTATACCATAATAAATTTTTTTAAATCTATTGTGAATAAATTTTCATTTTTTCTTAACAATTTGCACCTTTATACACTATTTTCTTAATTTTTTCTTACTATTTTGTTATTTATTCTTTTTAAATTCATACAAAAAAGATTGCTAAAAAGCAATCTTTTTTATTTTAATATTTGTTTTACATGTAAATCCATTTGAGGATATGGTATTGAAATCTTTTCCTCATCAAATCTAATTTTAACTTGTTCTAATAAATCATAGTATACAGTCCAGTAATCAGGTGTTTTTACCCAAACTCTTACAGCAAATTTTAAAGAACTAGGTCCTTGTTCAAATAATCCAACAAATGGCTCTGGATAATCAAGAATTAGTTTATTTTTAGCTACTATTTCTTTTAAAACACTTCTAACTTTTAAAATATCACATTCATATCCTGCTGAAAATGTTAAATCAACTCTTCTAGTTTCTTTTGTAGAATAATTTATTAAACTTCCATTTGATAAAGTTCCATTTGGTATTAATACAACTTTATTATCTACTGTAGTTAAAGTAGTATAAAATACGCCAATTTGTTCAACTGCTCCTTCAAATTGAGCCGCTTGAATATAATCTCCAACTTTAAATGGTCTAAGAAGTAAAATTATAAATCCTCCAGCAAAGTTTGATAAACTACCTTGAAGTGCAAGACCTATAGCAACCCCAGCCGAAGCAACTATAGCTGCTAGTCCTGATAACTTTAGTTCCCAGTATGCACCTGCAATTACAAGCACTAATAAGCCTTTTAAAGATATACTTATAAATGATCTTGTAAACTTTACTAATGTCATATCTACATTTCTTTTTTCTGCAAAAGTTACAAATCTTTTTGATAATCTATTTATTATTTTAAATCCTATTATTATTAAAATTGTACCTATTATTAACTTTATTCCACTACTTAGTGCCCAATCTAATATTTTTGTAGCCATAGTTTCCATGGTCATATTTTTAAAATTCATATTTTGTATTTCTTCAATCATCAATTTACCTCCAAGTCTATTACATATATAAATAAAATAATACACTTTTTCGAGAAAATTGTCTAGAATAGTTGCAAATAATTATAATAAATCATATCATGTAAATTTATGTAATTAATCTATTACATAATCATCCTTACTACTATAATAGATTTCTACAGGCTTTTCTTGACTACTAAATAAGAATGGTGTAAGAGAATACGCATAGCTTCCAGCATTATTTATTAAAATCAAATCATTAATTTCAGCCTTAGTAATAAGTATATCTTTTGCTAAAATATCAATAGCCGTACATAAATTTCCTCCTATAGTAACTATTTCTTTATTATTTTCTTCTTTATCTTTCCTCTTTATTAAACTTATTGTATAAGAATCATAAGAAGTAAAAAGTGGTTCCATCATTTTTAGGTTATCTTTTTTATTAGTATAAGACACAATAAGTTCGCTAATTGTAGGTTTAAAAAAACCATTATATCCATTTTGTACGATTAGGTATTTTGTACCTCTTGATTCTTTAATATCAATTATAGGTGTAACGTAAGTTCCACTTTTACAAACTAAAAATCTTCCACTTTCTATAATAAATCTAGTATTTAACTTTTCTTTATATTTTTTAATTAACTCATTTGACATTCTACTAAGTTTATCAATATCTAAATTTTTATAAGAATCTCCATATGATATTCCTAGTCCTCCACCAAAATTAATAAACTTAAGATTAAATTTCATTCTATCTTTACAAAACAATGCAAGCTTTAATACATATTCATAATAATTGTAAATTATTTCATAATCTAAAATTTGTGACTGAAGATGTACATGAATTCCAACAACCTTAATATTACTTAAGCTATTTATAAAGTTTTTATTTTCTAACAATGTCTCTTCATCTACTCCATATTTGCTGCTTATAGATTCTCCTCCAAATATATTATAATTAGCATTAATCCTTAACCCAACTTCTAAGTTAGTATTTCTCTCTTTTCCAATTTCATTTAGTAAACTTAATTCATTATAACTATCAGCTGTTATTATGCATTTATCAATAGATTCTTCAATATCTTTTCTTCTTTTTCCAGGTGCAGAATAAATTATATTATTTTTAGCAATATTTGACAAATTTGATATTTGTACTTCCTTTGCAGATGCAGCATCAGAGCCTATATTATTTTTACTCATTAAATTCAATATATTTTTATTGGGATTAGTTTTAACTGAGTATAAAATTTCAAATCCTTTAAATTTATCTTTTAAGATATTAATCGATTTTAAAATTTCTTCTTCATCATATACATAAAATGATTTGTTAACCTTACTCATTAATTGTCTCAAATTATTATTATCCATCGTCTTCATTCTCCCCAAATTTATTTTAATATTCTTTATATATTCCTATAAAATTCTATATTTCTTGTTTTTATCCTTTATTATTGTATAGAATTGAACTCTTTAAATATTCTTATTAATATGTTTATCAAAAAAATCTTCCTTAATTCGAACATTAAGGAAGATTTTCTATTACATTAACGGTGAGAATAACCGAAGTATCAGTCTACCAAATTTTACCGGCCATTTTATATTTTCACACTCTTTTAAACTTATTTTTTGACAAAGCTCTAATGTTTCAATATAATCAGCTTTTACCTTTAATACACTATCTGTATTATACAACCATGCTCCACATTCAAAATGAAGATACAAACTTCTAAAATCTAAGTTAATACTTCCAACTACTGCATATTCATCATCAACTACAAAAGTTTTAGAATGCATAAAGCCTGGTGTGTATTCATAAATTTTTATACCATCTTTTATAAATGAATGATAATAAGATTTTGTAACTGCATGAACAAACCATTTATCAGGTATATGTGGTGTCACAATTTTCACATCTACACCTGACTTTGATGCTATTTTCAACGCAGTTGCCATTTCGTTATCTATTATTAAATATGGAGTATTAATATATATATAGTTTTTAGCCTTATTTATTAAATTTAAATATACGGTCTCTCCAATAGGTTCATTAACTAATGGACTATCATCAAAGGGCTGTATATATCCACTACTTAAATATTTTTCTTTTGTATAATTTTCAGGTTTATACTTTAAATAATCATCATCTGTATTATTTATAAAATCCCACATACTTAAAAACATAACAGTTAAATTAAAAACTGCATCCCCCTTAATTAGTATAGCAGCATCTTTCCAGTGACCATATTTTTCATAAGTATTAATATATTCATCAGCCAAATTAATTCCGCCCATAAAACCTACATATCCATCTATTACGGTTATTTTTCTATGATCTCTATTATTTAATCTATTTGTAAATAAAGGTACAAATGGATTGAATACTCTACACTTAATACCATATTTTTGTAATTCACCTGCATATTTATATGGTAATTTCATTACACATCCAACATCATCATAAATAACTCTAACATCTACTCCTTCTTTAACTTTTTCCTTTAAAATATCTAAAATAGTATTCCACATTATACCTTCTTCAATAATAAAATACTCTATAAATATGAAGTGTTTTGCCTTTTTTAGCTCCTCAATTAATTTTTCAAACTTAGCTTCTCCTGGTGATAAATATTCATTATAACAGTTTTCATATATTGGGCAATTTGCATAATCCAATATATATAAAGATTGATTTTTAGCATACTCACTTTCTTTTTCTAATCTTTTCAAAACATCATAATCTTGAATTAGAGATGACTTCATTTTTATATTTTGATTTTTCATTTTTTTCTTTTCTCTTTTACTTAATTTATTTCCTCCATATATAAGGTAAAAAGTTCCCCCAAATATGGGTAGTATTAATATTGGTACTATCCATGCAATTTTATAGCTGGGGTTGCTTCTTCCATTTAATATATATATTACTAAAATACATCCGAGTATTAGAGATATTAAATAAAAGTATAAAAAATACTCTCTACTCTGTAAAATAACTAAAATAATAATATATATCTGTACTGCCAAAGTTAAAAAGAAAAATATTAATCTTTGAATAGAATTTTTATATGGTTTTTTCATATATATTTTAATTTTCTCCCCTTTTAAATTTCACATATATAAATAGTATATATTAGTTTATGTTCCAGTGTGAAAAATTTCCAATAAATAGTTTTACCAACTAAAAAACTTACTTCAATAATTTGTCTAACGTCTTCAGATGTTGCTCCATTAACCCAATAAAATATAAAATTCTTACAATAAAAAAGACTTAGAAAAATCTAAGCCTTTTTCGTCTATAATTATTATATTTTGCTTTTATTGTTAACAAATAATACTTTAATATTTTTAAAATTTACATATTTTTAAGTTTTTCTTCTATCATTTGTTTTGCAACTGGTGGATTGGCTTTTCCTTTTGAAGCTTTCATAACTTGACCCATTAAATATCCAATAGCTTGAGTTTTACCATCTTTAAAATCTTCTATTGATTTAGGATTATTATTTAAAACTTCATCAACAAATTTTTCAATTTCATCATAACAACTAATTTGTGATAATCCTTCTTCTTCAATAATATCTAAAACTGATCTGTCACTTTTAAACATTTCTTTAAATACTTTTTTTCCTGCTGTATTACTTATTTTTCCTTCTTCTATTATATTAAATAATGTTACTAGGTTTTTAGGTGAAATTTTTAGATCTTCTACTTCCATATTATTTGCATTTAATAATCGAAGCAAGTCCCCTAGTATATAATTTGAAGCTATTTTAGGATTTCCACCTTCTTTTACAACATCTTCGTAGAATTCAGCTAGTTTTTTACTTCCTATTATTATAGAAGCGTCTTTTTCACTTAAATTGTAATCTTTAATAAATCTTGCTCTTTTTTCTATTGGCATTTCAGGTAGTAATTTTTCTATAGTATCAACTTTTTCTTGTGGGATTATTATAGGTGTTAAATCTGGCTCTGGAAAATATCTGTAGTCATGAGCTTCTTCTTTTGAACGCATAGGTAAAGTTTTACCTTTTCCAGCATCCCATCTTCTTGTTTCTTGTTTTATTTTATATTCTTCACCATATTGGTATAATTCTTTTTGTCTTTTCTCTTCTTTTTCTAAGGCTTTTTGAACTTCTCTAAAAGAGTTTATATTTTTTATTTCTACTTTTGTTCCATATTCTTCTCTACCGTAAGGTCTTATAGATATATTAGCATCACATCTTATAGAACCTTGTTCCATACGACAATCTGATATTTCAGCATATTCAAGTATTCCTTTTAGCTCTCTCATAAACGCTGCTGCTTCCCCTGGAGATCTTAAATCTGGCTCAGTAACAATTTCTACTAAAGGTACGCCTGCTCTATTATAGTCTATAAGTGATACTGGTTCATCTTCTAAATGAACCAGTTTTCCTGCATCTTCTTCTATATGTATTCTGTTAATTCTAACAGATACTTCTTTTCCTTCGTAAGTAAAATCCACTTTACCATTTATACACATAGGCAAATCATATTGTGATGTTTGATAGTTTTTAGTTAAGTCTGGATAAAAGTAATTTTTTCTATCCATTTTATTATAATTATTTATACTACATCCTATGGCTCTTCCAGCTTTTATGGCTAAATTAACAACTTCTT
This sequence comes from Terrisporobacter glycolicus ATCC 14880 = DSM 1288, assembly GCF_036812735.1. Taxonomy (NCBI): domain Bacteria; kingdom Bacillati; phylum Bacillota; class Clostridia; order Peptostreptococcales; family Peptostreptococcaceae; genus Terrisporobacter; species Terrisporobacter glycolicus. The sequence continues at coordinate 2,625,584 of NZ_CP117523.1, forward strand.
CATTTAATACTGGTAGTGTTCCTGGTATACCAAGACATATTGGACATGTATTTTCATTTGGTTTGGCTCCAAATTCTGTTGAGCAAGAACAAAATATTTTTGTATTTGTTTTTAACTCTGCATGTATTTCCAAACCAATAACAGTTTCTAATAACATAAATTACACTCCTCTCTCAAAACTAAGATTTAATTTTTTCTCTAATGCATAAGCCACCTTATATATCTTATCTTCCGTAAATACATCTCCTATTAATTGAACTCCTATAGGCAAACCTTCTTTACTTTTTCCACCTGGCATAGATAAAGCAGGAACTGTAGCTAAATTAATATTTATTGTATAAATATCTGCCAAATACATAGCTGTTGGATCTTGGCATCTTTCTCCTATTTTAAAAGGAAGTATGGGAGATACTGGCCCCATGATAATATCGTATTTTTTGAATGCTTCTTTAAAATCTTCTTTTAATTTTGCTCTAAATTTCTGTGCTTTATTGTAATAAGCATCATAATATCCTGAAGATAGTGCATAAGTTCCAAGCATAATTCTTCTTTTCACTTCTTTACCAAATCCTTCACTCCTACTTTTTTCAACTAAGTCTTCTACAGAGTCATAATTTTCAGCTCTATATCCATATCTTATGGAGTCAAATCTTGCTAAATTAGAACTGGCTTCTGCTGAAGATATTATATAATAAGGAGCTAATCCATCCTTTGTAGATGGTAGTGAAAATTCTTCAACTTCTGCACCAAGTTCTTTTAAAGCTTTTATATCTTTAAATATAGCTTCTTTTATTTCTTCGTCCAATCCTTCTTCTTCCATAAATTCAACAGGTATACCTATTTTCATTCCTTTTATTCCTGAGTCAATTCCCAAAGTATAATCTTTTACTTCAAGATTTTTAGCAGTAGTTCCGTCTAAATCATCTTCTCCTGATAATATATTTAGTAAATAAGCATTGTCTTCTACTGTCATAGAAAATGGTCCTATTTGATCTAATGATGAACCAAAAGCAATTAAACCAAACCTTGATACTAATCCATAAGTTGGTTTCATTCCAACTATTCCACAAAATGATGCCGGCTGTCTAATAGATCCACCTGTATCTGAGCCTAATGCAAGAGGAACCATTTCAGATCCTACTGCAGCTGCTGAACCTCCAGAAGACCCACCTGGAACTCTAGATTTGTCTATTGGGTTTTTTGTAATCTTAAAAGCTGAATTTTCTGTTGATGATCCCATGGCGAATTCATCTAAATTTGTTTTTCCAATTAATATTGCATCTTCTTGCTGTAATTTTTTTATAACTGTTGCATCATAAGGAGGTACAAAATCTTCTAACATTTTAGATGCACATGTTGTAGTTACACCATTTGTACAAAGATTATCTTTTATAGCTATAGGTATACCTGCTAGTTTTCCAACACTTTCACCTTTTTTAATTTTTTCATCTAGTTCTTTAGCTTTATTTAAAGCTTCTTCTTTTTGAAGTGATATAAATGCATTTATATCATCTTCTTTTTCTTTTATATTTTCAATATAATAACTTACAACTTCTTCACAAGAAATTTCTTTATTTTGTATTTTACTTACTAGCTCTTTTATGCTATAACTTTTCATTCAAACTTCCTCCTACTCAATGATTTTAGGAACTTCTATAGAAGTTTCTCTCATCTTTTTAGAATTTTTATATAAATCATATATTTCACATTTTTTGCATATATCTTTTCTAACTACTGCAACTTTTGGTCTTTCTATTTCCACATTTTCTAAATCTAGATTATCTAATGTTCTAAACTGTTCTAATATATTTTCGAACTCATTTGCAAACACCTTAGCTTCTTCTTCACTAAATTGAAGTTTTGCTAATTTTGCAATATATTTAACCTCTTCCTTTGTAATTACCATTTTGTTCACCCTTTCAATAATATAGTTTATGGAGTTAATCTCTTCATATCTCTTGGTATAAGAGTTGCCTGTCTAATATTTGTAAGTTTTAATATTTTCATAGTAAGTCTTTCAAGTCCTATGGCAAATCCACCGTGTGGAGGCATACCATATTTAAAAGTTTCTAAATAAAAATCAAAGTCTTTTGGATTTAATCCAAATTTAATTATATTTTCTTTTAACATTTCATAGTCATTAATTCTTTGACCACCTGTAGTTATTTCCAAACCATCATATATTAAGTCAAAACTCTTAGCCAATTCTTTGTTATCATCATCTGGCATTGTATACATAGGTCTTTTACTAACAGGATATTTTGTTAAAAAGACAAAATCACAGTTATATTTTTCTTTAACATACTTAGAATTAGCACTTCACCTTCTGCATCTATATTTCCAATTGGAGATTTTTTATTATACTTATCTAGTAATATTTCATGGGCTTCTTGTAAAGTTATTTTTGAAATAGATACCTCACTAGGTAAGTCTATTTTATACATATCAAGTTCTTTTTTACAAACTTTATTTAAATGATTGAATAAATAATTTATAAAACCTTCTTCCAAATTCATCTTTTATAAATCCCTTCTACACATCTAAACTAACATATTCATTTAAATGTCTCCATGTATTGTGAAGTTCAGCTCTATATGCATGACCTATTTCAAACACCATCTCAAAAGCAGCTTCTATTTCATTTTGTATTTTAAATATTGCTCTCATTTCAGGTCTTCTAAGTGAAATAGTCCTATGATCTATTTGAGTTTCTAAAGCTGCTTTGCTTTTTAAACTATTAATTTCAAATGAAAGCTTGTCATAATAAGTTTTGCCTAGAATATTAATATCTTCAACTAATATCTCTATTTTTTCAGGGGCTTTTTCATTGCTACACACTTTTCCTACAACTTCTATAGCATTTTCTAGCCTCAAACTTTTAATTTGTTCCTTTTCACATACTAATTGAATTATTCCTGACTTATCTCTTAATCTTATAAATACTACTTGACTTAAATCAGTAATTTTGTGCACCCAGCCTCGAAGTAATACTTTTTGACTTTCTAAGCCTTTTAATTAATTTATAAATGTTCTTTTTAGCTGTGACATATCATTCAATCCTCTCTTTTATTATTTTTATACACTAAAAACGCCCCTATACAAAGTATAGGGGCGTGATATTTACGCGGTACCACCCTAGTTGACTATTTTTAGTCCACTTTAATTACGTACAGAATCATATTCGATACGCTTCCTTGATAACGGTAGGATTCCGTTTAGGTCTACTCTTTAATATAAATTTTGGCTAACTACTCCAAAGTGTTCTTCAACTAAATTATCATACAAAGCTTCCACCATCCTTTGCTCGCTATAAATCAATATATAGTTTACTCTCTTTTTCAAAGATATAAATATGTTCATGCATTTTTAGGATTCTATAAAATATTCATTTAGTAAACTAAAAAACTCTTTTCCGTGTTTAGTTTCATCTTTACACATTTCATTTAGTGCATTATAAATAGTATCTAAACCAAGTTCTTTAGCTTTTTTAGCTAATTTCAATTTGCTTTGTATTGCTTCATATTCATCTTCTATAATTACTTTTAAATTTTCTTCAGTCCAAGGTTTCACCACTTCTCCTAGAAGTCCTGCTAGAATAGATGCATGCTCAGCTTCTTCGTAAGCTATTTTCTTATATATTTCTCCTACCTTTAAATATCCTTCTTTCGTTGCAATTTTACTCATAGCCAAATACATTCCTACTTCTAAACATTCTCTAGAAAAAATAGTCCTTAAATCACAAATCATATTGTCGTCTGCATCTTTTGCTATTCCTATATTTTCACCAATATCAAATATTTTTTTTTCTTCTTTTATGTCAATTTCTTTAAATTCTTCATATGGAGCATTACAAATAGGGCATGTTTTTGTTTTTTCATTTTCAATAATATATCCACATATTGGACAAATCCATTTATTCATTCATATTTCCTTCCTAATATTTCCTGTAAATTATTTTATACCTATATTATGAATATATTTATATTTTTTTATTCTTTATACATTTATTTATAATTTTCAAATTTTATTTAAGAATAATAAGTATGTATCTTAAATATATTATAAGTAATAAGAATTATTAATAATGGTTTGATTATTGCCAAGGAGGACATATTTATGGGACTTTTAACAATATTATTAACTGGATTTGCTTTAGCCATGGATGCCTTTGCTGTTTCAGTAACAAAAGGTATGACTCTTAGAAAAATTACATCTTTTATATCTTTTAAAATTGCTTTTTTCTTTGGTTTATTTCAAGGATTAATGCCCTTTATTGGATGGTTCGTAGGCATTAGGTTTCAATTATATATAAAGGCTGTAGATCATTGGATTGCATTATTTCTATTATCTTTTATTGGTCTTAAAATGATATTTGAGGCCTATGAAGACAGTAACAATCCTGAAATAACTGTAACCTGTGATGATGAATTAAATAATACAGAGTTAATAATTTTATCCATTGCTACTAGTATAGATGCTCTTGCTGTTGGAGTTAGTTTTGCATTTTTAAATGTACATATTATACCACTTTGTTTAAGCATAGGCATAATTACCTTTGTCTTATGTTTTTTAGGCGTTATGATTGGAAAACTTTTAGGACCAGTATTTAAAAACTACTCTCAAATTGTAGGAGGTATAATATTAATACTTATAGGTATTAATATTTTAAATGAACATACTAATTTTATTTATAAAATGTTAAATTAATTTGCATACTAAAAAACTGTAGATATTAAAATCTACAGTTTTTTAATTATATATATTTAAATTTAATAATGATATACTCTTTCCACTCTACTACCTATACAACTTAAGGTTTCATTTGTTATTGTTCCACTCAGTCTACTTAATTGATTTACTGGTAAGTAAAAATCTCCATCTTGACCAAACAATGTTACAATATCTCCTTCTTTAACATTATCAATATTAGTTACATCTACCATTGTTTGATCCATACAAACATTGCCTATTATTCTTCCATATTGGCCATTTACTAAAACTTTAAAATCTTTTTTAGATACCGCTCTAGAAAATCCATCAGCATATCCAATTGTAATAGTAGCTATTTTCATTGGAGTTGGTGTAGTAAAGTTATTACCATAACCTATATTCTCTCCAGCGTCTACCTCTTTTACCATAGCCACTCTACATCTTAATGACATTGTCGGCTTTAATTGTTCATTATTTGGTAATTTACTTAATATAGTATCACATGGATCACAAGGTACACCGTATAATATAATACCTGGTCTGGCTAAGTCTCTATTTATTTCTCTATAGGATGCTATACCATAAGAGTTTTGTAAATGAACTTTTCCTAAATTTAAATTTTCATCTTTTAATTTATCAATTATATAATCAAAATTTTCAATTTGCTTTCTTGTAAATAATATATCTTCTTCTGCCTCACTATCAGCTCTACATAAATGAGAGAATATACCCGTAATATAAATATTTTCCAAATTAAAAATCGACTTAATGTCATCTATATTATCTCTATTTTCACCTATTCTGTTCATACCAGTGTTAAGCGCCACATGACATTTAACAGTTCCTGGTAAATCACTTAAATTTTTAGCATATTTACTATTTATTAAAGTCTGAGTTAAATTATATTTTATTAATTCTTCTTTTTGACAAACAGGTGTATAACCTAAAACTATTATTTCACCCTTAATATTTCCTTCTCTTAATTCTATTGCTTCACTAATACATGCTACTGCAAGGTATTTTATTCCAATACTCTCAAAATAACTAGCAACTTCTACTGCACCATGTCCATAAGCATTTGCTTTTACTACTCCTACGATTTCACAATTTTCATCTAACATATTTGAAATCACATCTATATTATGTTTGAAATTAGTTAAATTAATCTCTGCAAAAGCTCTTAATTTAGAAGTATCAATTTCGTCTCTGCTATTATAAATTTTTGCTCTCATTGTATTATCCCCCTAGTATACTCTTAAGTTAAAAAAACATATTATTTCATATAGAAATTATATCTTAATTATAGCATATTTTTTGACTATTTATAATATTCTATCAAATTCATTTTAAAAAATAAGCCATAAAAATGGCTTATTTTTTATTATTATCCATCATACTCATTTGTAGTTTTGTATTGTGAAGTTTTTTCTCTTCTTTTACCCTTTATTTTACCTTTGTTCTCTGAACAACGAGGACACTCTTCTCTTCTTAATCTTTTAGAATTAAACTCATCAACTACTTTTTCCAACTCTTCTTTTTCTTCCTCTTCTTGTCTTATAAATTCATCTTCATAAAACTGCATTTTTTCTTTTTCTTTAAAAATTTCTTCTATTTCATCCTCGTAATATCTTGCCAATTTTTTATCTTCAATTATTCCTAGTAACTTTCTTGTCCCAATATACACTGCTGCACCTACTCCTGCAGTTACTGCACCAAATATTACGGCTTTTCTAGCCTTTTTGTTTATATCCATATAGTGTTCAAAACATTCAATACTTTTCATATTAAATTCTCCTTCCTTAAAAGGTTATTATATATAAATAGTATTTGTATTTATCACATAAAAAAGTTATAAATTTTAATATTAATATTTGTAATTACTATGTAAATTTCAATATTTTAACATTATATATCATCAAATCTTTCGAAACGATTAAATAACTTGCCTAACTTTTCTCCTGGAGTTCCAATTCCTGTATCAATTACATCAATAATCACTTTCTCATCTTTACATTTTATACTCACAAATATATTTCCATCTTCTCGATTATATTTTATTGCATTTGATAAAATGTTAAGTACAATTTTTTCATTAATGAATATTATTTCATCTTTTTTACTGAATATTATTCCTATAGGAATTAACATTAAAGACTCATAAAACCATGTTTTATATTTTATTATATCTCTTATTAAGAGATTTATAATAGTATAACTATTTATTATATTTAAAATTATTATAATAAAAAATAATGAATTTCTTATTTGTATTTGCTTGAAAATTTCGGATGTAATAAATATTAATACATAAAATTGCGTATCTTTTATTACCCTTTCTAAAGCATTTATATTCGTGTAATATACTATCCCTATATATAAGGTAACGTTACAATATGTTTACTATTTTCTTTATATTATAATTTCTTTTATATTTATGTATAACTAAATAGAATAAAAAAACTTCACTTATTAAAATTGTAAATGATATATTTTTTACCATATAATTAAGGCTATTTTTATGCTTATATCATATATGACATACCATATATTAAGCAATCCTATATATGCTATTGACATAGAGATATCTTTATATACAATCCAAATAAATTAATTTATGCATATATATTAATTATTTATAGTTTTATTATCAAATATTATAAAAAAATTATATCAAAAATGATTGCTTGTAATAGTTTGCTATAAAAAAGCTAAACTAATAATTAGTTTAGCTTACATTTATTAAAATTAGTTAAGGAAGTGGTTTTACTGTTATCTACCCAAAAGGATTTATTTTATACTCTTGAACGGGCTTAACTTTAACATAAATCGAAAGCTCCTTTGAAGAGTTTCACGTGTTAGTTTGAGATATTACCACTGCCACTTCCTTAATATAATTGTATTTATATACATATAATTTTGTTCATAATCTTTGATAAATAATAATATTTTATTTTCTTTTTCGTAGTTATATTTTCTTTGTCTCTATCATATATTATTAATTACTATAATTTCATTGTGATTCTTTATTTTTATCTGAATCTTTATTTTGTATACATTTTTCGGGGTTAATATAAACGACTTCCCATTGATTATCCTTATTTTTCTTATAATCAGCTATTTTTTTATCTACTCCATTAGTTAGTTCATAAAAAAGTACATAATATTCATTATCATCTTTGTCCTTATAATATGCTCTTTTTGTATATCCATCTTCATTTACAATTACATCTCCATCAATCAATGAGCACCAGTTTCCATATTCTATTTCCACAAACGCTTTAGCATCATATGCCCATCCATGATATGGTGCACATAAATAGTTTTCACTACTATAATCCATTTTAACTATTTTGTAACTATCATTTTCTTTATCTAGATATATATATCCATAGTAATATGCAAATAAGCCTTTATTCTCTTTTGATCCTTCAATAACTTCCAACTCTACAAAATATTTTAATAAGTTTGGATTGTTTTCATCTGACGGAACATTATTTACTTTAATCAGATTAATATGAAGTATATTTTTAAAAGAATCTAAAAAGTCATTGTATGGCAATTCTTTTTGATAAGATTTTGATAAAAAATTATATGCTACTGGATATGGCCCTTTAACTTCTCCTAATGATCCACACCCGGTTTCATTGTCTTCTGTTGGATTAGCAGCTTCTCTAAGTACATTAAAGTAGTTTACCACAGTATCTTTTCCTGACCTAAATGGCTTTGATGGTAAATCCATTTTATATGGATTCTTATTATAAAATTCCTTCAAAATATTAAGATTATCATCATTTAGTATTGCCATATCAGATGGCCTAAAAAATCTTTCTAAATCGTAATTTTCTTCTCTACTATCAACAACCTCTAAATTTTCACCTACAACAGATTCATCAACTAAATTTCCACCTAGTATATATTTATTTTCCTTCTCTGTTGCATCTATTCTCAGTGTTGTCATCATTATCATTATTAAACATAATAGTAAATATTTTATATTTTTCATTTTAATCTCCTTTCTAAAAATAAATAAGATCTTATTTATATCTTTTACATTTTTTTCTAAAATACACTAAAAATGTTTTTAATTTATATAAAAAGTTAAAATTTATATCTCCATTTATTTTTCTAATGACTTTTATATTTCAATAATCTACAATAATTACTGTAACATAGGATAAAATAAAAAGGGGATGATTTCATTGGAAAGAATTGATGAAAGGGATACTATGTTTGCAAGAGCTCACTATAAAAAAGACAGTACCGTTTATAAAGACTATTATGCTAAAAATCCAGAAAAAAAAGATATTGATGATAGTTTTAGAACCAGACCAGAGCTGTTAGAAGAAGGTACAACTACATACAATAAACTAAATTCACCAATTGCAGGAAGTGCCTTTGCTTTTTTAAGAGATATTAAAGATTTATGTGAAGGAGAAGTATCTCCTATAAAAATAGATGGTGATAGTAAAACATTTACGAAAAAAATAAAAGGAATTGCTTCTTTATACGGTGCTTGTATGATTGGAATAACTAAGCTGGAAAAAAAACATATTTATACACATAGAGGTAGGTCTGAAGAAGATTATGGACAAGAAGTTAATCTTGACCACAAATTTGCCATTGCATTTGCTTGTGAAATGGATTTAGATATGGTTAATAGAGCTCCTATGATTTCAGAAGTCATTGCCACATCAAAGAGTTATGTAGATGTAGCTATTATAGGCATGGTAATTTCATATTATATTAGAAGTTTAGGATATGAAGCAAGAAATCATGTTGATGCAAACTATCTTGTTATACCTGCTCTTATAGCAGAAGACGCAGGACTAGGTCAGCTAGGTAGAAATGCTATTCTTACAAATAAAGACTACGGTTCAAGATTTAAATTAGGAGTAGTAACTACAAATTTACCTCTTGATATTGATAAAAAAATAGATTTTGGTTTAGAAGACTTTTGTAAAGTGTGTAAAAAATGTGCCCTTACATGTCCTACCCAGTCTTTATCTAGAGAAAACAAAATTAATAAAGATAATAAATATAACTGGACTGTAGATGTTGAAACTTGTTATGAAAAGTGGAGATACTTGGGAACTGACTGTGGTATGTGTATTTCAGTATGTCCTTTTAGCCAAAATCTTGAAAGTATTAAAAAATATAGTTCATTTAAAAAAAATGGAGTTGCTATACAAGATGTTTTAGATGAATATAAAAGAAAATTTGGAACTAGAGTATTTGTTCCAGGTAATCCACCTTGGCTAAGATAGCAAGTTTTATTTCATTTATAAATTATTCATTTGTTTAAAATTTACTATCCCCTCTATACAGCTAGAGGGGATAATTTTTATTTACTTTTCTAACTTTGAAAACTTACCCTTTTCATTGTAACATGAATTACTTTAAATACAATTACACCAACTAGTAAGTTAATACCTATAGCAGGAAGTACTACTGCTGCAAATAGCATACTTAAATTCATATTTCCAGGAAGACCTACTAAAATCTGAGCTGATGTTAAAAATATAAATCCACTTACTGCAGTTCCTAAAGACATTAATACATTGGAAACTATAAAATCTTGATTTTTATCAGCTAATTTTTTCATAAAAGGAACCTTGTACATAGCTATCATAACTAAAAAACTAATATTTGTAGTAAGAAATTTATCTATAACATTAGGTACTTGACCTCCAGGAAATGAAGTTGTCATCCCAGAAAATATGCCAGCTATTATACCACATATTAAACAAGTTTTATAATCATCTTTATTTATAATCATTATTGTAAATAACATTATTAAAGTCATATCAGGCTTTACACCAAATATAGCAGGTTCTATCTGGTGTAAAACTAAACCTATTCCTAAAAGTACAGCATTTAAAACTAATTTTCTTGTATTCATTTTCATAATAATATCCTCCAAAATATTTTTTAATTATATTTAAATAAATTAATTCCTCTTTTAACCTATTAAGAGTTTTAGTTCATACCAAGATTTTCACCTACCTCTCTTTTGGGCAATAAAAAAAACTCCGCCCTATATAAATAGGACGAAGTTATACTCCGCGTTGCCACCTAATTTGTGTATTATAAATACACCTCTTAATATTGGTACCATCATACCTCATTTGCTATAACGTGCAAATCACGGTAAAGTCTACTTTCGCAAAGATTTCGATTTACTCCTCAAAGGCCCATTCACCAAATTTCTTCTTGTCGAGATTCCACCATCCTCAACTCTCTATTTTGAACCTAAATTTGATTACTATCCCTTATCAAAGGATTTAATTTATTATTAATAACATAGTATGTAATTTATTTAATTTTGTCAACTAATTTATAATATTTTTATTTATTAAATTATTTTGAATGGATTTAAATTTATTTCACTGCTTATAATTTCAATACTTTCAATATTGTGTAAAAATCTTTTCATTACATTCTTAAATATATCTTCTGTATCAAAATGGCCACAGTCTACTATGCACATACCCATGTCCAAAGCATCTTGCGCTTCATGATATTTAACATCTCCTGTAATTATTACATCACAATTTTTAGAATTTGCTAGTCCTACCATATCAGAACCTGCTCCAGTTACAACTGCTACCTTTTTTATTTTTGTATTTAGTTCTCCAACAACTCTTATATGATCCATATTTAATTTTAATTTAATTTTTTCGCATAGACCTTTTAAGTCTATTTCACTATTAAGAGTAGAATATCTTCCAAGACCTACAGCTTTACCTTTATTTTCTAATTTATAAACATCATATGCTACTTCTTCATAAGGATGAGCATTAATCATTTTTGATATTGTCTTTTGTAATATGTTACTTGGTAAAATAGTTTCAATTTTAACTTCTTTAACTTCTTCTATCTTACCCTTTTCACCTGTAAAAGGATTTGAATTATCTTCTGGCCTAAATGTTCCTATTCCAGAGCTGTTAAATGTACAATTGCTATAATTACCTATATATCCTGCTCCACTTTCTCCTAAAGCCTCTCTAACTACTATTTCATGAGTCATAGGAGTATAAACTGCAAGTTTGTATAGAATTTCACTAGAAGTTACATCGAGTATTTTACTATTTTTAAACCCCATAATTTCCATAAAATAGTCATTAAGGCCATCAAAAGCTATATCAAAATTTGTATGCATAGAATAGAGTGCTATATCATTTTTAATTAATTTATGTATAAGTCTTCCCTTTAAATCTTTCGTATTAATTTTGTTCATTTTTCTAAAAATAAAAGGGTGGTGTGTAACTATTAAATCCACATTTTTTTCTATAGCTTCTTCAATAACTTTTTCATTTGCCTCAAGTGAAACCAAAACTGTTTTTATTTCACTATCAAAATCTCCCACTAATAATCCTACATTATCCCAATCATAAGCTAAATTAAGAGGATATTTATTTTCAATTTTTTTAATTAAATCATTTAACTTCATTTTTTCAACCCCTTGTTAAATTAAATTTTTTAATTTTTCTATTTTATCCTTAGCTAAATCTCTTTTCAATATAACTGCTTCAGTATCTTTATCACCTAATTTATTTATAATATTATTATATTTTTTTATTTTATTATCAATAAATTCAGTTAATAATTTATCTTTATTTTCTATTAATTTTTTTCCTACCTCATAATATATATTATCTTCAACTAATGTATTTTTACCAGTGTATTTTGCTATTATTATTTCATAAAGTCTAAAATCTTCCTTTTCTAAATATTCATCTATGATTTCAAATCCATTATTTAATAAATATTCTCTTAACTCTTCTTGTGCTTGCATTGGTTGTAAAATTAACTTTTCTACACTATGGGCTACTTCTTTATTTGCTTCAAGCAGTTCACCTATTAATATTCCACCCATTCCTGCAATTATCACTTCTTCTACTTCATCTTTTTTTAGAACTTCTATTCCAGATCCAAGTCTTAAATCTACCTTATCTTCTAATTTATTTCTTTTTACTTCATTTCTTGCATTTTCTAAAGGTCCTTTATTAATATCAGCTAAAATAGCGAAGTTTATTTTATTTTTATTTAAAAGATATACAGGTATATACCCATGATCCGTTCCTATATCAGCTAATCTTTTATTTTCACCTACTAAAGATGCTATTTTTAATAATCTGTTCGTTAATTTCACTTTATTTCTTCCTTTCATATTCTCTTTTACATTGTCTTATTATATGTATTAACAATTTCTTTAAATTTTATTTCCGCATAATTAAAAATTCGCCAAATTTGGCGAATTTTTGTTTTATCTATATTAATCTAAATAGTCTCTAAGTTTTTTTGATCTACTTGGATGTCTTAATTTTCTTAAAGCTTTTGCTTCTATCTGTCTTATTCTTTCACGTGTAACATCAAACTCTTTACCAACTTCTTCAAGAGTTCTAGCTCTTCCATCTTCAAGACCAAATCTTAATTTTAATACTTTTTGTTCTCTTTCATTTAATGAACCTAGGACTTCTTCTATTTGATCTTTAAGCAAAGAATATGCTGCTGCTTCTGCTGGAGCTAAAGCATCTTCATCTGGTATAAAATCTCCTAAGTGAGAATCTTCTTCTTCACCAATTGGAGTTTCTAAAGATACTGGATCTTGAGCTATTTTCATTATTTCTCTTACTTTTTCCTCAGACATTTCCATTTCTTTAGCTATTTCTTCTGGTTTAGGGTCTCTTCCTAATTCTTGTAATAATTGTCTTGAAACTCTTATTAATTTATTTATTGTTTCCACCATATGCACTGGTATTCTTATAGTTCTTGCTTGGTCTGCTATGGCACGAGTAATTGCTTGTCTAATCCACCATGTTGCGTATGTTGAAAATTTAAATCCTCTAACATAATCAAATTTTTCAACAGCTTTTATTAAGCCAAGATTTCCTTCTTGTATTAAATCTAAGAATAACATGCCTCTTCCAACATATCTTTTTGCTATACTTACAACTAATCTTAAGTTGGCTTCAACTAATCTTTGTTTAGCTATTTCGTCGCCTTCTAGCATTCTTTTTGCTAGTTCAACTTCTTCATGAGGTTTAAGCAAAGGAATTTTGCCTATTTCCTTTAAATACATTCTTACTGGGTCATCTATACTTATACCCTTTGGAAGAGATAAATCTAGTTTATCCATTTCGATGTCATCTTCTTTTTTAATTTTTTCATCAACATCGTCATCTATGTTTTCCATATCTAAAGTTAAATCGTCATCATCTGCAGAAAAATCAATTGCAACTTTTTCTGTTTTATTTTCTAGTATTTCAATTCCTAAATTACCTAAAGTTTCATAAAGATTTTCAACTTTATCTTTATCTAATTCTGTATCTGAAAAGGCTCCCATTATTTCATCTAATGTAAGAGATCCTTGTTTTTTACCTTTTTCAATAAGACTTTTTGCTGCTACTTTATTAGCTTCTCTGTTATTTGCCACACTCAAACCTCCTTTCGTGAATTATAAGCTTTTTAAGCTCTTTTGTATATCTAATATTTTTAAAGTTATATTCATAATTTCTAATTCTACCTCTTTCATGGTGTCTTTATCTATTCTATTGTCACTTAAGCTTAATTCTAAATTTTTCTGCTTTTGAAGTAATTCATCAATTTCTTTGTGACGCTTATTCCTTTTCACATTTTTAATTATTTCATCAACATTTTTAGAATTATAAGTGCTTATGCTATTTAATGATATATTATCCAAATCCTTCAAATATTCTTCAGATATGTTTAAACTTTTGATTTTGTCAATAGTTATTTTGTCCAATTCTTTATTTTTAATTATTAGATTAAAAATTTCTTTACTGTCATTAATTAAGAAATCATTCTCACTAATTTTTAACAATGCAATAAGACGAAGTTCTTTATTTTCCATTAATAGTTTAATAAAGGTTTCTTCTACGAATTTTTCACCGTTTTCGATATTTTTAATCTTTTCTATTGGTTTTTGTTCAGTTTTTTCAAAATTATTATAATTTTTTTTACTTTTATTAAAATTTTTTCCAAAAACTTCTTCTTTCATTGCTTCCAAACTAATATTATATTCTTTACTTACATACTTAATGTAATAATCTTTTTCAACTGGAGATGATAAAGTCTTAATTATTAATGCTGCTTCTTTTGCAAATTTTATCAAATGTTCATCTTTATTAAAATCAAATTTTCTTTTTAAGATGTTAATTCGAAATACAATATGAGAAATTGAATTTTCTATAGCTTTCAAGAAACCTTCTTTTTTGTATTTTTTGATAAAGTCATCTGGATCTTTACAGTCCTTTAAATTCAAGATTTTAACATTTATATTTTGTCCTCTTAATATATCTATAGCTCTAAGAGTTGCTTTGACTCCTGCATCATCTGAATCATAGGATATTATAGCAGTAGATACATACCTTTTGATTAATTTTCCTTGTTCATTTGTTAAGGCCGTACCAAGTGTGGCTACTACATTTTCTATTCCATGTTCATATAATGATATTAAGTCCATGTATCCTTCTACTAATATTAAGGTATCATTGCTTATACTTTTTTTAGCATAATTTAGTCCATATAAGTTAAATCTTTTATTAAATAGTAAAGAGTCAGGTGAATTAAGATATTTGGGCAATGAGTTATCAAGCACTCTTCCTCCAAAACCTATAACATTTCCTCTATAATCAAAAATTGGGAACATTACTCTATTTCTAAATCTGTCGTAATATTTATTACCATTTTCTTTATGCGTAACTAGTCCACTTTTAACTAAATCTTTTTTTTCATAACCTATTGATAATAAATAATCCATCAGACTATTCCATGAGTCTAGAGAATATCCTAACCCAAACTTTTTAATTATTTTATCGCTAAGCCCTCTTCTTCTAAGATAATCATACCCTGTATTTTGGGAATTAATCAAATTTGAAAAATAGAATCTGGCAGCTTTTAGATGAATATCTTGCATTAGTTTAATGCTTTCCATTTTTGCCTTATCTGCTTCACTTAAATTTGTTTTAAATTCTATTCCATTTTTTTCTGCTAATAATTTTACAGCCTCTATAAAGTCTAAATTTTCTATTTTCATAACAAAGTTTATAACATCTCCACCTTCACCACATCCAAAACATTTATAAATTTGTTTTTTCTGATTTACATGAAAAGATCCTGTTTTTTCATTATGAAATGGACATAGGCCACTATAATTACTTCCTGAATTTTTTAAGTTTATGTACTGAGATATTACATTTACAATATCACATCTGTTTTTAACTTCATCTATTAAATCTCTCATATTATTCATATTTTCACCCTCTGGTGTATTATTCGTAACATTTCTATTTTACATTAAATTTTTCATTTGTCAAATACTATTATACATAATTCGACTTTTTTTGTTAATACCCTTCTTTTTTTTATTACTTTTTATAACTTTTTTCAAGAATATATATTTTTATTTTCACACCTTAATTTCTTTCATTTGTCGAATTGCACTATAAAATATGTTTTTTTCAAATATTTCAATTCATGTTTTATAATGTTTTGTTTATTTAATAAATTTATATTCTTTCTCCTTGACAATTTTAATTATTTTGGATTCGATATTTATAGTATTAAAATAAATCTAAAAATTATGTGATTTTATTAAAAATAAAAGCATTTGATTATAAATCAAATGCTTTTATTTTTAATATTCACTTTTCAAATGTATAATTTTCAAATTCCTCAAAGTTATTTAATATTCTACCTTCTTCATTAATAAATATATGTGTCAAATTGAAACTCATTTCTTTATTTACAGTAGATTTTATTACATTCATATTTCCTTTTAAATATTTTTTAAAATCTTTATATAAATCATCATCAATGTAATAAATATATACATTTTTAAACTTTTCAAACTTTTTTAATATATGCTTATAGTTTCTATATTCAAATGCTGTAAGTATGATATTTCCCTCATAAGATAGAGTTTCTGGTATATCCATTAATCCTGTAGTTACTATATTAACCTCTAATCTTTTTTCTAACGCAAAATTTACTATTTCATCTAAATCTTCATAGAAAAACGGATCTCCACCTGTAAAATATACCTTTTTTATGCCCAAATTACATAATGAATCTATTATTCCTATCCAGCTACTACAAATTAGTTCTTTTTCTATATTATTATATGGAGTACATAAGCATAAGTAATTTAAATATTTTCCACAATTTTTGCATCCTCCGCTACATATATTATTTAACTTAATATGAGCTGTTAAAGTATCTTTCTCATTTAAATATAAATACATATAACCTCCTATTTAATCACATGTATATTTTATTCTTCTGAAAGAACAAGTTGTGGCCTAACTAAATAATTATCTTTTTGTTCTAGAATTTGAGAACTTATAATATATTCTGGTCCATCACTTGTATTAAATGAAAAATAATTTTCACCTATATTAACTTCATTCATTATATAAGTTGGTGCATATCTAATAATTATTCTAGTGATATATGATGGAGGACAATGTAAGGTATCTTTAAACCCTCTTTCATATTTTTCAGGCAATATAACTGAACCTTCATATAAATCATCTAAATCCATAGGTTTTAATACTTTATTTTTTTCATATTTTTCTTTGCATTTATCTTTATTAACTTTTTGTCTTTCAACAATTTGAAAATTAGCTAAATGTATGTGTAAGCATACATTATCATCACATAGGTTTATAAATTCCCATAAAAAAGTTGAACCAACTTTGACTATAATATCTGGAGGGTTTGTATATATGTCATTATTTATAAAATATCCATCTTTGCATTCTCCCTTTTTTCGTTCATAAAAAAAAGTTGAAATTTTATTAGAGTTAATTTTCATAGGAGGATATTTGATAAAATTTTGTGGCAAATTATACTCTATTTTTTTACTAATTTTTGTAATAGTAAATTTCATAATATCTTGGCATTCATCTACAGATAATAAGTTTTTCATTATAACCGTATCATTTTTTTTATATTTAGAAAAATCTATAAGCAAGTCAATCCTTTCTCCTGGATATAATACAAAATTTAATAATTCTTGTGGTTTATCAATATATCCACCATCACTTCCTATTTGGATCATCTTGCTATTATCAGACAAAGCTATCTTATAGGGCCTACTATTAGAACTATTTAGTATATTAAATCTGTACAATTGGTTTTTAACATCTAAATTAGGCCATACTTTACCATTAACTAAAATCGTTTCACCATAAAATTTTGATTTCCAATAAGGATGACTTAAATTAGTTTTTTCATCTTCATAATAAAGAGAACCATCTTCATAAAATGACTTATCTTGAATAATTAATGGAATATGATACTCATCCTTTGGTAAGTTATGCTTTTGGTCTTTTATAAAATATAAACCACACAATCCTGAGTAAACTGAATATCTTGATACTCCCGGACTTTGTTCATAGTACCAAAGCATAGCACTACTTTGCTTATTTGTATATTTATAATAATTGGTGGAATAAGTTGGTCCCTTAATCCCTGTTGCTGTATACCAAGCTTTAGGGTGACCATCGTAAATTGGAGGTGCACACATTCCATGAACATGCATGACTAAAGTAGGAGGCCACTGGCCTTCTTTAGAATCATCCTCTAAATCATTAGATATTATATTATTAGGGTTAGACCAAGCAAGTGTCTTATCAATTTTAAACATGTATTCTCCTAATATTTTATTATTCCATTGTATATTTGTACTAACATCTCTATCCACTTCAAACGTAGGTCCTGGTGAATGCTTCACATATTTAATACCTTTGTTATTTTCATCTTTGCAAAGCCCCCCAAACCCCCATACCTTTGTTTTATTAAAGCCTTCTGGTAATATTTGTTGATAAAATTCGCATGCATCTACACTATAGTGTTGATTTATCTTATCTTCTCTTTTATAAAAAGATGGTACAAAAACAGGTAGTTTATTTAATTTATTTTTGAATTTAGGAATAAAGGATGGATTTAATTTCTTCATAAATATACTATTTTTCACCTACCTTTTAATGTTCTATATAAAAAGAATTATTATAATTAAATATATGTTTTTTATTTTTTTTAATTCCTCATATGTACATAAGAAAAACTCTCATGAAAGTACTTATTTACTATCATGAGAGTACATATTCGTTACTGTAAAAATTAAATTTTTAAATTTTTTAGTGATTAAATCACTCTATATTATTTACATTTACAACGCTTCATCTTATTAAGGCAATTATGGCTACAAGTTTTTTTCTTATGACAACTCTCATTTACAAAATTAACATTAAATTTAATTGTATTTTTCTTGTCTAAGCGACAACACTCTCTTTCACAGCAGCAATTCCCCTTAAAATCGCATATACATTCAAAGCAGTGTCCACATTTACATTCAAAAACAAATCTACAACCCCTCTTGCTTTTCTGGAAAAGAATCATATTGCAAAAGCATCCACATTTGCAACAACGTCTAAATTTACGACAGCGCTTACACATACATGATCTTTCACATAGCTGATCACAATGATGGTTTTCATGATGACATTTTTTTTCACAATGGCAATGTTCTTTATAGCTTTTGCCTTTACAACAACTTTTACGCTTGTCCTTATCCATATATTCCACCCCTCTCTAAGGATTATTTTTTAGCTTATCCTTGATATACTATATGTTAAGTTTAAAAAACTTGTTACTACATGTAATATAATTAATTATTTTTATATTTAAAGTCAAAAAAAGGAGCTAAATGCTCCTTTTTAATATTTTCATTTTATTTTGTTGATAATTTTCTCTCTTTAATTTTTCTTATCTGCACTTAGTTAATCCATTTATTTTTGTTATATAAGCAATATCTTTACTTAATCTAATAAGACTTGTAAGGTAATATGAATCCGTACTCCTTGGTACCTTTTTCCTTATAACTAAATCAATGGCAGTTTTTGCACTGTCAAAACACCTAAGGTGAGTATGACCATCTTTAAATGTTTTTTTAGTGTTATAAGCAATATAACCATTTTTCACTTGAAAAATGATAAATTCTCTTTTTTCATACACTTTATTATACATTTAACCAAATCCTTTTAGTTATTGTAATTATATCTCATTAAATTTTATTTATTAATTAGCTCTGATACAGTAACAAATTTGTATCCTTTTTTCATCATCTCAGGAATTATTCTATCTAACGCTTTTACAGTGTTTTCTGTTGCATAATCATGAAGCAAAATTATGTCTCCATTTTGAGCTTTATTTATTATAATATTAGAAATTTGTGATGAAGGTGGATTTTTCCAATCTTTAGCATCGATAGTAGTCCAAAGTATTATTTTATACCCACATTCTTTTGCTATTTCCCCCAACTTATCCTTACTATAACTTCCATATGGAGGCCTAAATAAAGTCGGTTTTTTTCCTGTTAGTTTAACTAACGTATCCTCACATTCTTTTATTTCTTTCTTTATATCTTCACTACTTAAGTTACTAATGTCAGGATGAGTAAAGGTATGATTACCTATTTCATGTCCTTCTTTAGCTGCTCTTATTAATGGTTCGCTATACCAATTAGCATGCTTTCCTACCACAAAGAAAGTTCCTTTAACATTATACTTATTTAGCACATCTAAAACTTCATGAGTTTCTTTTGGATGCGGCCCATCGTCAAAGGTTAATGCTATTATTTTTTCTTCTCGTGAACCATTTTTAAAAAATATATCGTTATTTTGTACTAATGAAGATACCTCATAATAATTAGGAATTATAATAAACAAGGTTATCATAAATAATAAAATGCTTTTAACTTTAGATGTCATTATAGTCTTACTTCCTTCCTTGTATTAACCAAAAAAGTTTTCTGTGTAGTAAGTTTTATATTTACCTCCAAATACAACTCCTACACCGATATATTTATAATTCCCCAAAATATTTTTTCTATGACCATCTGAATTCATCCATCCATTATGAACAAATATTGCACTTGTTTGGCCAACTGCAATATTTTCTCCTGCGCTTAAATAATTAATTCCTTCTTTTTCCATTCTATCAAATGGAGTTTCATTTTTTAAATTTACATGATCAAAAAAATCATTATTTTTCATATCTTCACTATGTTTTATAGCACATATAGTTGTTTTTTCATCATAAGATAATCCATTTAAATTATATTTATATCGTGTACTATTTACTAAGTCTATTATTTGATACATAAAACTTTTTTCAATATCCTTATCTTGTGGAGCATATATATTTTTCATTTCATCTTCACAAGATTTTTCAATTATTTGATAAGCACAAATTTTATTTTTATTAAACTTGTCATAGAACGCTGTAATATATTTTTTATTTTTATATATGACGCTATACTCATCATTAGAAGATATCTCATATTTTATATTTCCTTTGTTTTTATACTTTAACGCTTGGTAATTTTCTTTTATATATTTTATATCTTTATTAATATAAATCCCTTCGTTTTCACAAGAATCAATATTATTTGTAAATAAAGCTACTACTTTATTATTCTTTATTCCTACCATAACAAAATTTTCTTTATAAGCATTGTACACATACCAATTAAAGTTATACTCACTTTTGTCTATTCTATTCGGTTTATTTATTCTTTTTATAACAGAGTCTTTTGAATCACCTATTTTAATTTTTTTAAAGTTATATACTTTTTTTGTATTAGTTTCTTTATTATCATCTTTTTCAATTCTTATTTCTGAGTCTTTTTTCAAAAATTTTTCTTGTATTGCATTTCTAACTTCCATAAAATAACCTGCATTATAAAAAAACACCAGAAATATCACCAGAAATATAGATATTATTTTCTTCAAAATATCACCCTTTCAAATCGAAGTGAAATAAAAACAAATTCACTAGTATTAAAAAAGCTTTATCCTAAGATAAAGCTATAATTTAACACAAAATAATTCGTCTAAACTCCTTCCAAAAACAGATGGTTTATCGAATTTCCATGTTCCATCATAAATTAATTCTCCATTTAAATAAAAAGTACCTTGTCCATGTTTTTTACCATGCATGAATTCCCCCTCATATCTTTTACCTTCACTCCAAATATAAGTTCCAAATCCATGTATTAGATTATTTTTCCACTGTCCCTCATAAATAATGTTTCCATCACAATCAAAACATTGGCCTTCTCCATCCATTTTTCCTTCTTTAAACTCTCCATTATATTTTACGCTATCACTCCACGTAAATATTCCTGTTCCATGTTTTTTACCATCTTTCCATTCACCTATGTATTCATCTCCATTTGAATAACTCATTTGGCCTATTCCATTCATTAAGTCGCCCTTGAATTTTCCTAAATAAAGGTTGCCATTTTCAAATTTGCATTCACCAATACCTTCTCTTAAGTTATTTTCAAATTCACCTAAATATTCCATGATAACTTTACCATCATTATTCATTACATAATAGCCCCTACCATGTAATTCATTTTTCTGTATTTTTCCTATGTATTTATCTCCATTTGAAAAATAGTAAATCTTATCCTTGCTACATGAAAATTCGTCTTCTTCATTTAATTCCTCTTTTTCCACTAAAGACATTTCTTCCTCAGTTGCTATAGCTTGTTTTTTTTCTGCTTTTCTTTTCATACTTTCAACTGATCTAATCGTTTTTTTGTAGATATTAATCTCTCTTAAGTAATCCTTATATATATTAACAAAATCTTTTGATATACTCATCCTCATCCCCCATTTTCTCTATGGTATTTCATATATATTATTATAAAGTAATAGAAATTTTTTTTCCACACTTACTTAATTTTATAATTGTGTATATATTCATTTTATTAATCTTTTGAAGATTATAATATAAACTACATATGAAAATACTTATTTGTATTTTAAATTAATAAAAGCCAGAGCATAGTCTGGCTTTACTTTATAAAAATTTTTCTTTAAATCCTTTACCCTTAACTTCATTTATATCATTAACTGAAATAAAAGCCCTATCATCGTATTTTAATGCTATTTCTTTTATTTTTGGAATTTCCCTAGATAAAACTACACAATAAATAATTTTTTTCTTTTCATGAGTATATCCACCTTCTGCATTTAAAAATGTAACTCCTCTAACTAAATTATCCATAATTTCAGCTGCTATAGGTTCTGAATTATTAGAAAATACCATGACTGCTTTTTCATCATTTAGAGCATCTTTTATATAATTCATAACTTGAGCATTTATAAACATTGAAATCAAAGTATATAAAGCTAAATTTGCTCCAAATAATAAAGAACTTACAGATACAATGGCTAAATTTGTTCCGAAACTAGTAGTTTTCATCGCAATATTTAATTTATTCTTTAGTATCGCGCCTAGTATATCTGTACCTCCAAGAGACGATTTTGTTCTAAATACTAATCCATTACCTATCCCACATAATATTCCACCATACACACTTTGTAGTAGTATATCATCAATTGGAATAATATTTCCTATATTTTGTGTTATACCAATAATTACAGAAAAAAGTATCATATTTATTAGACTCGTAATTAAAAAATCTTTTTCTAAAAATATAAACCCTAGAATAAAAATAGGTACATTAATAAGAAACGTAATCAATCCAACATTTATATTAGATAAGTAATTAATTGCTGTTGATACACCAGCTACTCCTCCACTTAACAAATGTGCCTGTCTTAAGAAACCATTTACTCCAATGGACATAATCGTAATACCCACTATTATTATTGAGTACCTTACATAAATATTGTCATGCTCCATTGTATTAACCTTACTCATAAAACACCCTCCAAATAAATAAAACAAATTGTAACTAACGTTTTTCTTGTTTTTTACATTACTATATTATCATATTTCTTACAACTATGCATGATTTATTTCATTTTTTTTTCAAAGGGAAATTTTGCTTTCAATCAATTTTTCTTCCAAATCCTTCATTTTCTATATTTATTTCGTAAATCCATGTATAATTATTTTTCCACTTTTATCAATGTAATTATTTTTACTTTCATTAATTTGAGCATATCCTTCTAGAAAATCAGATATTGATTTGTAAACAGGTTTAATTACCATTTCTCCTTCCTTATTGATAAAACCCCAATGCCCCTGTGAGAAATGTCCTTTTTTTACATTGACCCTTGCCAATCCTTCGTTAAAACTACATGCATAATCAAATTTTGTGTCAATAACTAATTTTCCACTTTTATCTATATACCCCCATTTATTATTAATGCATACAGGTGCCAAATCTTCTTTAAACCCTTTTGCTTTATCATATAAATAATTAATTACTAACTTCCCATTCTCATCTATATAACCCCATTTATTTTCTTTTCTAACACTAGCTAAATTTTGAGAAAAGTCAGAGCCCATAATAAAATCCCCATCTATTATTATATTTCCACTTTTATCTATATATCCGTATCTATTTTTAATTTCTACTAAAGCCCTTTCATCATAAAAGTTATTTACATAAGAAAAAACAGGATCTATAACCATCTCTCCTTGATTATTTATAAATCCCCACTTTTTATTTAATCTAACTCCACAAAGCCCTTCATTAAAATTTAAAGCTGCTCTATATAAAGGTTTTATCTCTTGTTCTAAATTCACATTAAAAAATCCATACTTACCATCTATTCTAACTTTTGATAATCCTTCACAAAACTGATTTGCACTTTCAAGTTGCAAAAAGAAATTTACAACTCCTTTGTTATCTATATATCCAAAAACCCACTTTGTATTATTCCTTATTTTTTTTATATAAGTAACAATGCAGTAGCCTTCTTTAAACCTACTAGAAACATAATTGTATTTTGGCTTAATAGCCATATTATACTCGCTATCAATAAATCCATACTTACCATCTCTTAGTATTGGCAAAATCAACTCCCTACTCATCTAATCTCTCCTAAAAATAATAATCTTTCTATATCTTATTATTTTTTCAACTTACATATACTAAAATAAAATTTCTAAACCAATAAAAAAAGATATAGATTAAAATTTCAATCTATACCTTTCTACATCTTATTATTTTTTTAAAATATCTTTTACTTTTTCCGTCACAAGATAACTACTATCTGGGTCTTCATGTCTTAAAGAATAGAAGCTATCTTTTGCTTTTTGCAATTGGTCATTTTCATAATATAATATTCCCATTCTATAATAAGAATCATCGAAATATTCATAAGATTTAGGAAATGTATTAACATATCTTTGATAATAAGAAATAGCTTCATTATCTTTGTTTAATTTTTCATAGCATAAACCTGACTGATAAATAGATGCTGCTTTAAGAGTACCACTTTTACTGTTTTCAATTGCCAATTTAAAGTATCTTAAAGCGTTTTTATAATCTCCAGATTTTTCATATGAAATCCCCTTCATAAATAAAGCTTCTTCACCTTGCTTTATTAATTTAGCATCTTCGGCCTTTTGTTTTGCATCATCTAGTTCACTATTTGTTTTATCTAAATCTTCTTCTTTTTTAGAGATTTCACTTTCTTTCTTTTCCAATTCCTTATCCTTAGCACTTAACTCATTTTCTTTTTCAGAAATAGCCTCCTGCTTTTTACTTAATTCATCGTGCATCTTGTCTAATCTATTTTTACTGTATATTGCTGTGGCTCCTATAACTACTATTAATAATCCAACTATAATATAAGCCATATTTTTCTTTTTACTCAGTATATTTTTATGTTCTTTTAATTTTTCGATTTGTTTATTTTCTTTTTTAGCTACAGACACAGAAAACTCTTCTTCATTTATAGGATCATGGTCCTTATCAAATAAGTGATTATCCGCATCTACAAATCTAAGTCTATCTAATAACTCTTCCTTTTCTTTAATCTTACCCATTTTCTCATATAATAATATTAATATTATATATGGTTCAATAAGTTCAGGATCTTCTAATATTAAAGAGTCAAATATTTCCATAGATTCTTCATTCATTTCTTCATTGATAAATCTAATAGAGTGATTATATCTTTCTAAGAAAACCTTAAATTTTCTTGAAGACAATTTGTCTACATACTTTCTTGATAATTCATTATTTCCATAGCATTGAGCTGTATAAAAACTTTCAAAAGCTTTTGCAAAGTCACATTTCAATAATTTTAAAAGGCCTCTTAAATTTAAAATATCTTCATCTTTAGGGTTAAGTTGTAACGCCTCATCAACTAATCTAATAGCTGTTGTTATATAGCTTTTTTGTGCTAATTCTAGTGCATTATTATACTTATTATAAGACTCTAGTTTTATTTCCTTTGGTAATACATTTGTATGTGCTTTTAACTCCTGCTGTAAATTAAGTATTGTTTCATCTTTATAGTTTGAAGTAACATAAGACTGTTTTAATGCCTTTAAAGTTTCATTATTTTCATCTTCATCTATCTCAAAGAAAGTAAAGTCACTATTTTTTTCTTCAATTAAATCTATATTTAGAATTTTTCTAGGCATATTATCTATGTCTATTCTAATCTCTTCTCCTAAAATTTTAATCTCCTCCCTTACATTGCATATACTCTAAGATATCATATTTGTTATATTAAGTCAAAAAATTATATATCTACAGATATTTTGTATAATTTTATTTTTAAATATATTGCATATTAAAAATAAAAAGACCTAGATTAAACTAGGTCCATAATTTACTCTTTTTCTACAGACATATTGCCTTCCTTTTGGATATTATTGTTACTATCCTTATCATCGTTGCTATTATTATTTTCTTCTTCACTATTATCTTCATTTTTATTAGAATTGTTGCTAGAGTTATCAGTAGTAGAAGAATTATCCTCTTCCTTCTCAGATGGCTTTTCCTCTTTTTTCGTTCCTATTGCCACAACCTTTTGTTTAGATGGATAAAAAGAAGATGCTACTTTTTCTTTTTTTACTTCTTTTCCATTCTCATCATAATAAATTCTATAAGTTGACACAGTATAAGAATCTCTTCCATGTTCTAGTATTTTTTCTTTTCCTTTTTCCAATGTTGGATCTTTTTCTTCTTTAATTGGAGGTTTAGTTACTTTATCTATACTTGTGCTAATTTTTATATTTTGTTTTTCTTTATTGTTTCCATAAACCTGACAAGTGATTACTCCATTATTGTAGTAATTTTTAATATATACTGGTTGGTCATAATCATTCTTAAACACAAAATCTAATCCACTATCAGATACAACAGCATCTCTACCCTTATCTACGTAACTTGATGGTATAGAATGATTAGATACTTTCACTATATCAAGGCCTGCATATAAAACTGCATTATACAAAGTTGTAGAAACTTGACATACGCCACCACCTACACCTTGCACAGCTTCTCCACTAACAATTACTGTTGCATTTTTATATCCATTTTTAACTGTTCTTAATCCTGTATGTTTATTGTAAGAAAATTCTTCTCCTGGCATTAATAATACACCACTTGTTCTCTCTGTTGCTATTTTAATATTTTCTATCCTACCAGGACTTACATCAGACAATGTTGTTTGATAGCTTCCAAGTAAAGTATTTATATCTTTTAAATCTTCTTTTTTAATTTTAGGTTCTACTTTTGTAACAACTAAACTTTCTTCAAATAGTCCTTTTTGCAAAGATTTTTTTAAATTAGCTATTGTGGAACTAATATCAACTTGTAAACCAGCTTTATCTTGACTAATTTCAATACTATTATCTAAAACATTTAACTTTGCATCTTTCATGCTTACATTAACTTCTTCTGATACTTTTTCAAGTTCTGAAGTTACTTTAGCTTCATCACAATCAACAACTACATTTATATAATTTTTAATACCAAAAGTAGATTTTAATGTATCTATAATATTAACAAAAATATTTTTATCTCTATTAACTTTATAGGCATTATCTATTGTTTTATCTATATCGTAATTAGTATCTATGTCATTATGATTAATACGCCATATTTTATCATTATATTTAAATGTTATTGTGTCAATTTTGTATTCACTTAATATTTTCTTTTTTGCATCTTCCTTGCTTAAATTTCCTACATCAATATTTTTCACATAGGTATTTTTAGCTATTTTGTCATTATTAATTTGCATATAACTAAATCCGAAAGTTAAAATTAAGATACTACTTAGTATAATAATAGCTAAATTTATTCCTTTTAAATTTTTCATTATGTGTCTCCTTGTTGTATTACTTATGTTTAAACATGTTGTACTTTGTCATTCTCTAAATTATAGACAGTTTTGTCATAAATATTGATCATATATATTTCTTTAGGTTTAAACCAATTAAACCAACCTGCTTTAACCGTAAAATAGTAATATATATTGCCATTTTGTTTTATCATATTTTTTACTTCATCATTACTATATTTTTCTTGTTTATCTTCACCTAGCAATTCTATACTATTATAGTCTTTTTCATTTTCTTTTAGTTTGTCCTCTAATATTGATTTAGCTTCGTCTTTGTTTATAGAGAAAATTATTTGACCACTATCTTCATCTATTTTAAAGTATGCATCGCAATAATTACAATTATAATCTTTTTTGTCTGATTTATATGAATAAAGTTTTTTAGTATCAGTATCAATCAACACCTCATTAACTACTTTATCATTTTTCATTACTTCACCATAGTAATATCTTTTTCCATTTACTGTTTGCAAGTAAGATACTACAGATAAATCATCTTTATTTTCATTACTTCTTCTTGATATTAAATTTATAATATCGCTACTTGTCATAGTATAATTAGAAACGTATTTATTATACTGATCTGTTAGGTCATTTATTTCCTCTTCATCATAGTATGGGCTTAAGTAGCTTAAATATTTTAATGCTTCCTCATATCTTCCTTCATTTGCTAAGCTTTTCGCTTGATTAATATAATAATCATGCATTACCTTTATACATTCTTTTTTTGCATTTTGTGCCAAAGAATAATATTTTTCATCTTCTTTAAGTACTTTATCATACAACTCTATTGCTTCATGATATTTTTTTATAGACTGATTTTTAGTTCCTTCTTTATATATTTTCCTTGATTCATAAATAGATTCTATATTTTGTTTATACTCATCCAATCCTTCATTAACACCACTTAAAGAAGAAGTTATTTGTAAAAATGAAGATGCTGATTCATACGTAATATTTTCTTCTTTATACATTTCATCTACTCTTTTTCCTAAGTCTATTAGATTTTCCGGGTCAATACTTATAGGGTTTAGTACATTTATTATATTTACAAGTCCCATGTATTGTTCTTTTGTTACCTGACCATTGATATACATATCTGCATTATTAATAAGCAATGAAGATAACTTCTTAGATACTTTTTTATTAAATCTACTCATCTTAGAATTAGAAAATTTTTTTTCTACGTCATCATAGTAATTTTCAGCCATAGTATACTGTCTATCTTCTATATATGTAATTAAAGTATTAACCTCATTATTTATATTGAAATTATCGCTACTAAAATAAAGAACTATGAGTAAAAGTAATAATGCCAATGCTGAGAATGAAATTCTAACTATATTTCGTCTATTATCATATATTAAATTAACAATTTTATCATAAAATGCCCTAAAATTCATTATTTCTTCCTTTCTTAAATTAATTTTTCCATAAACAAACTTTTATTAATTATAACATAAATGTGCATATTTTTCATATTTTCATTCATATTACTAAGAAATCAGCATATCTCCACAATACTTTAAACTTACATATCTATAACAAAATATTCACAAAAATTATACTTATATCATCTAAGCTTCCACTTTTACTCAAATCACTTAATTCCTTATGATAATTTTTTTCTAATTTTGTTTTTGAAAATATATTTTTATTATACATTATCAACGTACTATCTATATTATTTAACATACTTTTATATGAACTAAAGCTATTTTCAAATCCATCAGAATAGATTATTATATTGTTTATATTAATCTCATTAATTACAACTTTATAAATCATTTTATCATAAGCCTTATCCTCCGCTAAACAGTCAACTATATTCTTATTATATGAAGGTAAAACTTTTTTAAAATTGTCATCTTGCTTAATTATAATATCTCCATCGCCAATCTTTAAATAAATTATATAGTCTTTTTTAATCATTACTCCTAACAATGTAGTCCCATATATAAAATAGTTGTATTTAAATGCCCTTGGAAGTCTATTTTTAATATCTTGTTCAACTAACACTTTCCATCCATTGCAAATTTCTTTTTGTAATATTTTATTATCAAATAAAGTTTTGATTTTGCCAATATCTTCATCTGCATATTTTTTTAAAGTTTCAATAGCCACTTCACACGCAAATTTAGACCCTAAGTGACTATAAGTAAAAAAGTCACCACTATGACCATCTGCTACAGCACATATCAAGCCATCATTTATATAATCAAATTGCAAATAATCCTGTGATGATTTATTCTTAATTATATTTTTATATCCTACCACACTTTTGCTAAAAACTGAAAATTTCATATTTACCTCCCTAGTCAATTTACTCTTATAAAATAATATGTTTTAAATATTAAAAAACCGCAAATTTATTAAAAATAAATTGCGGTTTATTCAAAGTACATTGACTATGATATTCTTTTTCTCTTTCTGTGAATAGCTCTTTGTGTTTTTCTATCAGTTTTAGCAGGAACAGTTCTCTTTGATACCTTAATAGGTTTTGCAATAATTTGTTCCCATTTAAACGCACATAATATTAGAGATAAACATACTATAGCTAATCCAGCTAATATTAAATAATAACTAAACCTTATATTTACACCTAGTATTGCGTTAATTATAACTAGTATTAATACTACAGGACAACAAATTGCCGCCGACTGTACTGTAACCTTTAATATTCTTTCCCCTATTTTTTTTATGTGGTTAAACATATTTATGCATTTTCCTATTAACCTCTTAAATGCTTTCTTCATGCCCCTCACCTCAACTTTGTATATATTTATAAAAATAACATTATATCTATAATAATAACAAACTTATACAATATTGGCAATGTTTATAAATTATATTGTAGAAAAAAAAGTTATTTTAAAATCTAATGAAATCAGATTATTTGAACATAACCTTTTAATAGTAAATGGCTTAAATTAGTCACAATAAATCTCAATAATTAATAAAATAAATAGATATATAATTTTTTAAACGAGGTGATTTTATGGCATGTCTTCCAAATTTAGGAGAAAAGGCCCCTAATTTTAAAGCAAATACTACCTTTGGGCCTATAGAGCTTTCTGATTATACTGGCAGTTGGTTAGTACTATTTTCTCATCCAGGAGATTTTACTCCTGTATGTACTACTGAGTTTATAGCGTTTACAAACTTAGCTCCAGAGTTTGAAAAAAGAAATACTAAATTATTAGGACTTAGTGTTGATAGTAATACTTCTCACTTAGCTTGGGTATACAATATTTTACAGATTACAGGAATAACTATACCTTTTCCAATTATCGAAGATCGAGATATGAAAATATCAAAACAATATGGAATGATTTCCGAAGAAATGAGTTCAACTTCAACTGTAAGAACTGTATTTATAATAGATGACAAGCAAATTCTAAGAACAATACTTTATTATCCTCTTACTACAGGAAGAAATATTCCTGAAATACTTAGAATTGTAGATGCATTACAAACTTCTGATAAATGTAAAGTAGCTACTCCAGCTAATTGGCTACCAGGAACTCCCGTTCTACTTCCAACACCTAAAACTTTTAAAGAGTTGCAAGAAAGAGTTAATAGCTGTAATAAGGAATATAAATGTTTAGATTGGTATATTTGTTTTATTGAAGATGAGTGTAATAAATGTAAAAAAAGAATAAAATCTTCAAAAAAAGCAATTGAGAAAAATTCAACCTTCATGAGGCCTCCAATAGATGTAGAATTAAAACCTGACACATTAAACCCTAAATGTCCTGATTTAGCCCCTCTAGTTGGAGAATATGTTCTTGGTAACCCTAAGAATATAGACCCTAGCTTTTTAGACTTTATAATTTATGCCTTTGTAGAAATTAACTCTAATGGTGAATTAGTTGTTCCAGCACCAACATATCTAAAATCCTTAGTAAAACTAAGAGATACAAATCCAGACCTTCAAGTAATAGCTGCTATTGGGGGATGGGCAGCAGAGGGATTTTCTGATGCAGCTTCAACACCAGCATCTAGATATGCTTTTGCTAGAAATGTACAAAATCTTATACGTGATTATAAATTAGATGGAATAGATATTGACTGGGAATATCCTGGAAGTGGTGCTGCTGGAATTAAATCAAGACCTGAAGATAGAGAAAACTTCACACTTTTATTAACAGCCCTAAGAGATGTACTTGGACCTGAAACTTGGATAAGTGTTGCTGGAACTGGTGATTCTGGATATATTAACAGAAGTGCTGAAATAGATAAAATAGCTCCTTTAATCACTCATTTCAATCTAATGAGTTATGACTTTACTGCAGGGGAAACTGGTCAGAATGCGAAAAATCATCAATCTAACTTATTTGCTTCTGATTTCTCTTTACCTGGATATAGTGTGGATAATATGGTAAATAATTTAATTGATGCAGGTATGCCATCAGAAAAAATTCTTCTAGGTATACCTTTTTACGGACGATTTGGAGCTACCATAACTAGGTCTTATGATGAACTTAGAAAGTCTTATATAAATAGAAATGGATTTGAATACAGATTTGATAAAGACGCAAAGGTTCCTTATTTAGTTAAAGATGGCGAGTTTGCCATGTCTTTTGATAATGAAGTATCAATTTTCATTAAATCACAATATGTACGTCAAAATTGTTTAGGTGGAATATTTGCTTGGCAGTCAACATTTGATCAGGCTAATATCCTTTTAAGAGCTATGTACGAATCAATAAACAACCCTACAGTCTTTGAGAAAGAACTTCAAGATACTTTTGGTCAAATACCTTCTTTATAAAAAATAGTAAAAAGCTATGAACTAGAATATTCTAGTTCATAGCTTTTTAAATTAATAATATGTAAACCAATGCAGGTATTGTTACTACACTACATAAAGTAGTTATAAAAATAGTTTTAGATGCAAGATTTATGTTTCCTTCATACTCATTACAGAACATAATGGTTATAGTTGCTACAGGCATTGCTGAAACAATTATTATAATTCCAAGTATTAATTCATTTGCAACAAAATGTTTTAATATTAAGAAAAAAATTATAGGCATTATCATTTGTTTTATAAAAGTATATGGATACAATCTTTTTTCTAAAAATACTTCTTTTATTGGTATTTCTGCTAAAGAGGATCCTATTAACATCATTGCAAGAGGAGTAGTAATTCCTCCTATCATTGATGTTGTTTCTTTTATTACTAAAGGTACTTCTATATTTGTTAAATATATTATAATAGCAATAATTGATACTATAATCCCTGGATTAATTAAAGTTTTAATATCAAAAGATAATTTATTGCTTTCAGATATTAAGTAAATACCATAACTATAACAAAAAACATTAAATACTAAATTAACAATTGCTGCAAAAAACACAGCTTCACTGCCAAATATTGATTCAATTACTGGAAATCCTACAAAACCAACATTTGAAAATATGGTCATAAATTGATATAAATTTTCATCTTCTTTTGGCACTTTTAAAAACTTAGCTAAAACGATTCCTATAAAAGGTAAAATTGCATATAAAATTATAGCAAGCACAGCAACATCTAAAACTAATTTCGGATCCCCTGCTTTCTCTCTATTTACTACTGACGATAAAATAAGTGCTGGTGCAGTAATATTTAAAAGCAGTGACGATATCTTTTTATTCACATTTACATCTAAAATATTCTTTTTATTAGCAATATAACCTATTATCATTACTATAAATAAGACTATCATTTGATTAACAATTACTCTAATATCCATTACGTTCCCCCAATATAATAAAAATTTATTGTCTATATATTATAAAAATAAAATAAGAAATATATAGTAAATTAATAATCATGCCCTCAACTTTACTTATCTTTCTATTTGAGATAGCAAGAATATATACTATTAATGTAGACACTATCATTACAAACATATCTGTAAAAGCTTCAAGTTGCACAGGAACATTGCTAATACAAGATGATACTCCCAGAACAAATAATATATTAAATATATTTGATCCTACAGCATTTCCAATAGCAATATCGCTTTCACCTTTTTTCGCTGCAACTATACTTGTAGCTAACTCAGGCAGAGAAGTTCCAACAGCAACTATAGTAAGTCCTACTAAGTTTTCACTCATTCCCAAAGAAATAGCTATATCTGAAGCACTGTTTACTACAAATTTACCTCCTATTATAATACCTAAAAGTCCACCTATACTCAATAAAATACTTTTTGAAAGGGACATTATTTTATAATTTTCTTCATTAGTTTCATCGTTGCTATTTATAGCCATATCAACTAAGTAATATATAAATATAATAAATAAGGCTATAAATATTAACCCATCTGATCTTGTTAAAATATTTTCATTATAACCTTGAAACTTTACATCGTAAGCTAAAATAGCCAACACTATAGATGACAATAGCAAAAATGGAAATTCTTTAAGAATTGTTGATTTTTGTACATATATCGGTCTTATCATTGCAGTTACTCCAACAACAAACAATATATTAAAAATGTTAGAGCCAACAACATTCGCTATAGCCATTTCATTTTGTCCTCCTATAGCAGCTGTTATACTTACAGCAGCCTCTGGTGCACTAGTTCCAAATGCCACTATTGTAAGACCGATTATAAGGCTTGGTATATTAAATCTTTTAGCAATAGAAGATGATCCTTCTACAAAAAAATCTGCTCCTTTAATTAAAAATAAAAATCCAATTAATAAAATTATGTATGTCATTTTTGTCCTCCTAAAAGTCTTTTTTATTAGTTTGTATTAATACTTTTATGTTATGCAGAGTATATTTTTTAAACAAAAATAGATAATATTTGTATAAATACTTAGGAGATGTGAAATGAAGAAAAAATTTATAATTACATTTTTATTATTTAATATTTTACTATGTTTTGGTTGTGAAATGAACAACTTGAATAATAGTAAAAATCAAACAAAATTAACTACTTCTGATATAAAGCAATTGGTTGGTGTTACATACGGTGATGTTGAAAAAATTTATGGTTCTCCAGAAAAATCTACTTATTATCTAAATAGAAAAGACTTATCTTTTGTTCATCATAACCATATTAGTCTTAGAGATTTTAATCACTACGCCATTATAAAAGCTTATTATGATATTGATAAGGATGACTCTTATGTTATACTTTGGTACAAAGATAATAAAGTTATAAAATCTTCATTTAATGAAGCTGACACAGTTAACGAAGATTATTTCGAGACAAGTATAAATAATATGGATATAAAAATAGATTATAATAAAAATTTTTCAACCTTAAATAAAAATTTTATTACAGATAAATATAGAAATTATATTGGCAATAACATTAAAGAATTTAATACAACATATAATTTGATTTGTCCACAAATAGCAGTCAATTTAGTAAATGAAAATAAAATACTTTATTTTTATGATATTAAGAGCAATCGACATTTGAATAAACATACATTATTTATAATTTGTCATAATAACGTAATAGATGAAATTAGCATTATCAACTCTTCTAATATATGTGAAACTTTTTTAGATTGTCTAAAGTAAAATTTAACTAATAAAAAAGTACATGAGTAATTCATGTACTTTTTATAGACTCTATTTTTTATCAAAACTATCTTTATTGATTAAATATTTTAAGTCAAAATATTTTAGTAAGTAGTTTTTTTCATCTTTTATTTTAATCTTTGCATTTATAGATCTATTGTTTATCTCTTCATTAAAATATTCTTCAATCTTCATTTTATTATCCATGTTTCTAATTATTTCATTATTACTAATATCACTTATTAAATCTCTTATTACTTCTTTTCTACATAGGGTTAAATGATGATTCACAATGCTTGAAAGATTAAAGTAATTGGTATTTATTATATCACAATGATGCAAATCCTTTCTTAGCCTATATAAATTTTCTTTTCTTCCCATATCAAATATAATAAAACATCCATAGTCGTATTTACTTCTAAGTATTCTTCCCATGGCTTGTTTTAATTTAATTATCATTTGAGGTTGGTTTACATCATAATAAGTTTTATTAAATTTATTCATTATAGTTGAGTAAAGAGGGTCTTTAGGATTTAAGTTAGGAATTTTGTCTAAGGTCACACAAGTTAGCCCATCTCCTGGTACATCCACCCCTTCAAAACAACCTTTTGAACCTAAAATAACACATTTTTTATTAAAATCTTTTAGCAATTTTATATATTTTTTGTTCATGTATATTTCTATATCTTTTTCATGAAGAAATTCTTTCAAAATCTCATAGGTCCTTTCTTGTCTATCTTTTGAGTTAAATAAAGCTAGTATATGACCATTGGTGTAATGTGACAAGCTGCCTATTACCCTACTCATGTCTTCTGTAAATTCTTTGTTTTTGTAAGAAGATATATCACCTAGAGTAATAATCTTTATTCTTCTTTTATAATCAAATAAAGGTTCAATTACCTTTTCTTTATGAATAAATCTGTCTATCCCTAAAGTATTAACAAAATGTTTCATATTATTATTTACTGTTAGGGTTGCTGATAAAAATATGCCTGAGTTTAAAGAAGATAATATTTTTTCTTCAAATAAATCAGCTACATTTAAAGGAACAACTTGAAATAAGAAGTTATCAAAATCTTTGTGAAGAGTAACAATTCTTGCATATAAATCAGCTTCATTGTACTCTAAAAATACTTCTATTGTATTTTTTAAAGCTTCCAAGTCCTTTACCTTGCTTTCACCTTGTTTGTAAGTGTCATTTTCTTTATCCAAATTATCATCATCCATTTGTCTGTCCAAAATGTATAAAATAGATTTTAAATTAGAAAGAATTTTGTCTAAGGAAGTTTTTATACAATCTCCGTATTTTCTATATGTTATATCTACCAATCTTTTGTCTTTATATAAAGATCCGGCTTTTTCTTCACTTTGAAGATTTATCTCCCAGCTTAAGTTGTATTTGGAAAAAGTTGAGTAATTATTCATTTTTCCATACTCTAAAATATATTCAGCTTCTTCAATTATAAGATTTATTTCTCTACTTATTTTAGACTTATTGTTTGCTTCCATTTTTATATAATTATAAAACCTGTCAAAAGGTTTAAGTGACCTTTTCTTTCTACTATTATAAGCAAAAGGGCTGTTATGTACTAATTCAAGAGGATAAATTTCTTGTAAAAAATACTTCAAACTTCTGTATTCCACTTCTGAAGCAAAAAATTCATAACCTTTTTCCACTAAATTATGTGCTTCATCTACGATTAAATTTTCTATAGGCTTTTCATCTTTATAAGGCCATCTAGCGAGAAGTGAATGATTAACCACAGTTATATCTTCTTCTTGTAACTCTTCTACTCTTTTTTTGTAAAGACATTCTTTGTAACATTTCTTTGGTTTACAAAGATTAGGATCACAGAAAACTTGTCTTAAATGAGTTATTATATCTGGAAAATGATTTAAAATCCAATAATTTATCTCTTCAATATCTCCATAAATTCCTTCTCTCACAAGTCTTTCTAATATGATTAAAGATAATATTTCATTATGACTACATTTATTGTTATCGTATTCATTAACATATTTTTCTAATTTTTCTACACAAATATAATTACTTTTTCCTTTAATATACCCAAAAGATATTTTCCCCTCCAATCCAAGAGATTGTATTACATTTGGAATATCTTTTTTTATAAGTTGTGTTTGTAGTTCCTTTGTGTCTGTGGAAATAATTATTCTTTTATGGTTTAAATAACTTTCCATTATACTTGGTAGTAAATACCCCACACTTTTTCCTATACCTGTTGGAGCTTCTATACAAGCAATATTCTCTCCTCTTGTGTTCATAGTCTCTCTTATGATTTTACTTAATTCAAATTGACCTGGCCTAAATTCATAATTAAAGCCTTTTTTACTTTTCCAAATTTCACTGTTCTTTAATAAATACTCATAGCAAAATCTATTATCTATAAGAGTATTTTTCATATTTTTTTTATTTTCAGCAATAGTTTCATCATCTTCATAAATCACATCTAAGTCTTCTAAATTGTGATTTCCTTCATCAATAATGTGACTCCAAATCCATTTGTTTAATCCAAATCTATTTAAAGTAGAATTAATTTTAAAAGTCAAATTTTCAAAAGTTCCACTTTTACTTTCTTCATTTTTCAGTCTTAAAAGCAAAGCATTTACTACTTTTATTGTATCTATAACATCATCTAAAGCTCTGTGTTTTTCACAAGATAAATCCTTTGTCAAAGTATTTTTTAAATACTCTAAGTTGTATTCTTTATGATAAGGCTCTAATATAGCCGACAGTTCCATAGAATCTAAAATTTCATTTTTTATCTCAGGAATATAATATTCTAAAAATTTCTTTTGTAATTCTCCATTATGACAAATTATTTTTTTATCTCCTAAAAATTCCTTTAACTTATTTTTTATATCATATAAATTTGGTGCTTTACTTAATTCCTCTTTTTTTAAATTAGTGCAAAAAGAAAAAATTTCAAGAGGCACTTCTTTTTTATTTTTAATTAGAGTATGAAAAGAAGTTGCTTTATTATTATCTATTTTAATAGCTCCAATTTCTAATATTTCAGCTTTAAAAGGATTTAGTCCACTAGTTTCTAAATCAAGAAAAACCACATTTTGTACTATACTTTTAATTCCATTTATATTCATGACTCATCCTTTCATAGTTTATTAAAGAATTTTTTTACTTAACCTTATTATATTACCACGAAAGTAATTTAGTTTAATCATAAATTTATTATATTCCTTTTGGCAATAATATGTATAGCTAAATTTCAATAAGACAGAAATGGAGGTTTAGATTTGAAAAAAAATAGCATAAATAAATTAATAATTATAGGTGCATTTTTATTAGTTTTTGCATTTGTCATTGCTAATAACAATTCAATATTCACCAAAATGAAAACTCAAATATATTCCAAAGATATTAGTACCGAGGAATATAACTGGTATTTCAACCCTCGAGAAGATGGTAAACAACCTTTACCAATAAAAGAAGCTGATTTTTTCAGAAACTACAACACTTATTATGTTGGAAATCCAAATGAAAAAGTAATATATTTAACTTTTGACTCTGGTTATGAAAATGGATTTACTAATCATATGTTAGATGTATTGAAAAAACACAACGCTCCAGGTAATTTTTTTGTAGTTGAAAGTTATATCAAAAACAATCCAGACATAATAAAAAGAATGGAAAAAGAAGGACATTTAGTATGTAATCACTCAGTAAGTCATGTTTCTATGGCATCTATTCATGACGAAGATAAGTTTAAAAAAGAGATTTTAGATGTGGCTAAAACATATAAAGATGTAACAGGAAAAAAAATGCCTAAATATTTTAGACCACCAATGGGAAAATTTAGCGAAGAATCATTAAAAATGACTAGTGATTTAGGTTACTCATCAATTTTTTGGAGTTTTGCTTATGTTGATTGGTACAACAACCAACAACCTACTCACGAATTTGCTAAAAATAAAATATATTCTAGAACTCATCCTGGTGCCATAGTTTTACTTCACTCAAATTCAAAAACTAATAGCGAAATATTAGATGAAGTAATCACACACTGGGAAGAAGAAGGATATACTTTAAAATCTTTAGATTACCTAAATAATAAAAAATAAAAGTTTAAAAAGCTGTAAGATTTTTACTTACAGCTTTTTCTATGCATCCACAAAAACTTCTTTACCATTATAATCCCCTATCCAATAAGGTTTATATATACTGCTAACTTCTAAAAGTCTAATATTTTTTATAATATGTTTATCTATGGAATTATTCTTAATCTTACTATCAAAATAATTTAAAATTTCATTTTTTACTTTTTCAATTATATAATCTTCTTTAATATTAGATTTTTTTATACAACTTCTAGCAATATATCTTTTAACAGTTTGTGGTACACACTCAATTGACTTAGAATGTCCATTATAAGTATTGACCATCATAATTATGTTATTGTTCATATCATCATTTCTAAAGTTATTCTTATTTTTTCTTCTACTAATAATCTCATATTTTAGTATTTTATATTCCACATATTCTAGATGTATATTTTCTACTTTTCTATTAAATTGATCAATTTTACTTATTAATGGTGTCTTTCTAAATATATGTTTCATTGCATCTTTTTTTCTTACTTTTATCTCTATAGAATCTGCTAACATATTTATCCTCCTTAATAAAAAGATGACTAACTAAAAATTAAAAATCCTTCTATATTATATTAATCAATCTTGTCCTCTTATGTTTGTACAAATTAAATAAGTATCTAAATATACTTATTTTTCCTTTATAGAATAAAAATTAATTCTTTGTTAAAACTAAATTCGTCATATAAATATATTTGGGAGGAAAATATGAAAAAAATAACTACTATTGCTTTAATATTTTTTATTTTTTTTACGTTCTATATAGAAACAGATGGAAATGTTTATATTGAAAGCAATGCTACTGAAGATAGGTCCATAACTATTGATAGTCTAATTCCCAAAAGAGGCGAACAAAATATAATTTCTACCCCAGAAATCAAAATAGACTACAGCAGTAAATTTATTATAAATAATTATAAACTCTTTATTAACTATAAAGAAGTAACTAATAAAACCATACTTACGTCTAAATATATTTACTATAAATGCGACACAAAATTAAAAAGAGGTGTACAAGTTGCAAAACTTGAAATTCCAACTGAAAATAATAAAGTAGAAGAGATAGAATGGTATTTCACCGTTGGAACGCCTTTTTATAATAATTATAGGGGAATTTTCTTTAACAACACTAAGGAATTAAATATGCTTACTTCTTATGATGATTTAAATAATATATGTAAAAACACAAATCACTTAGATTATGTTTTTATTACCGAAAAAATAAATAACAAGGAAAATAATAAATTAGATACTCATCTTGAAAGCAAAAAATATAAAAAATTAATTGATTGTTGCAATAAATATACTAATAATAATGATTTTATTTCTATCCCAGGCTTTGAATTAAGTACAAAGCTAAAAGGTGAAAAAAGTAAAACTGAGGTCAACGCATTTAATTGTGAACATCCTTTTTTGTTTAAAGACAATATAGACCTTGAGTTACTTTATAAAAAATTATTCTATTATGAGGATGACTTAGTTTGTCAATTTAAAGCAAATAATAATTTAAGTAATATTGATTACTTTAAATATTCACCTTACGGTGACAAGGTTATAACTTTACTTGAATTAAATAAAAAAAGGAATACTAAAGAAAATAGGGACATATTAAATTTAGACGCATATAAAGAAGCCTTAAATAACGGTTGGCACGTAAGTCCTATAGCATGTGAGTACAATGAGTATCCCAATGTGAATATTGGAAAAGATCTTAGAACTACTATACTATGTGAAGATTTAAGTAGAAGTAAGATTATAGATGCCATAAAAAACAGAAGGATATATGTAAGTGAAGATAATAATGTGGATATATATTTTTCATTAAATAAAATGCCTATGGGAAGTGTAGTAAAATCTCCATCTTACGTTAGGATTATTGCAAGTGCTATTAATAATGATGACTATGATAAAATAAAAAAAATAGAAATTTTTAGTAATAATAATGAAATAATATATACAAAAGAATTTAATTCAAATTATGCAAAAGTAGATTTCACTTTAAAGCCGCCTTTGAAAAATACCTACTATTTTGCATTAATAACTGAGGAAAGCAATAAAAAATCTGTAACTTCTCCAGTTTGGATTGAACCATAGAATTATATTTTTTTAATAATTCTCCTTGTTTTCTTCATATTTCCGCATTAAATAATATACTCTTTCTAAATATTATACCATATTTTTACATATAGTACAGTATGATAAGGTAGTAACATTTTTGTTGCTACCTTATAACATATCATTTTTAACAAAAAAAGATGATGTTTTTCTTTTAACATCATCTTTAACATTTAATAGGTATTTGAATTTCAGTGATAAACTCATCTTTATTTTCCGTTTCATGTATATCTATCTTGTATATTTCCATTGGATTACCTGTAATTATTAATTTGTTTTCCTCAATAAAGTCAAACATATTTTGTATATGTTCTTTGTTATTTGCATAGTCTCCACTATAAGTTAAAGTTACATAATAACCTTCATCGAATACTATATTGTGTTCTTTAGCATTATCTTTTAGTAAACAAAATACAGATTCAAAATCTGTAGTTATGCCATTTTTAAGTGAGTCTACCTTAAATACAGATCCCACATTGTTGTTTCCTAAAATACCAAATTTATTATTATGATCTTTTTGAAGCTTTTGTATTAATAAATCAAAATCCTCATCTCTTTTAATTTGACCATTTAATATTAGACCCTTTCGTCTTTTTAAATAAGATAATTCTACACTATTTAAGTTTGAATTATTAGCAGTATTTTCTATAGATTCCATTCTCTTTCTCATATTTTCTTTTTGTTTTAATAATTTTAGAATCTGATCATCTAGTAAAGTTATGCCGTTTTGAAGTAATTTATTAGTAGAATTTAAATCTCTATTTCCTAAATACTCTTTAATCATTTTAAAAGAGAAGCCTAAACTTTTTAATTCTTTTATTAAATTCAGTCTCCAAATATCAGAAACACTATAAAGTCTATATCCATTGTCGTCTCTAGTAGGTTTTATTATTCCTATCTTTTCATAATACATAAGTGAATCTCTACTCATGTCGTACATTTCAGATATTTCTCCAATTTTGTAATAATCTTTCATTTTTGCTCCTTTTTTAATATATACTGAAATATAT
Source organism: Terrisporobacter glycolicus ATCC 14880 = DSM 1288 (assembly GCF_036812735.1). Taxonomy (NCBI): domain Bacteria; kingdom Bacillati; phylum Bacillota; class Clostridia; order Peptostreptococcales; family Peptostreptococcaceae; genus Terrisporobacter; species Terrisporobacter glycolicus. The sequence goes on from NZ_CP117523.1 coordinate 2,668,237, forward strand.
TATTTCACAAAGAAAAGTATTTTTCAATAAATTTAAAAATATTTACTGATTTTTATTGACCTTGGTATTATACCAAGGATTAATATATAAGCATAAGGAGTGATACAATGACAAAAAATTTATTTAAACAATTTCTAAGGTACTTGGGACCTTCTGTTGTTGCCATGTGGGTTTTCTCACTATATACAATAGTTGATGGTATATTCGTTAGTAAGGGCGTTGGAGAACTGGCCCTGGCTTCAGTAAATATTTCTATGCCTTTTATTAATTTAGTATTTGCCGTATCTGTGTTATTTTCTACAGGTGCTTCTACAGTTATAGCCATGTATCTTGGAAAAAAAGATTTAGAAAAAGCAAAAGAAGCTTTTTCACTTAATCTAGTTACTATTACAGTTCTTGCAATTATAATAACAGCTACATCTATTTTGGGCCTTGATTATCTAGCTAAAATTTTAGGTGCAACCCCAGATACTATAAGTTATGTTAAGGATTACTTATTTATAATCTCTTTATTTAACATATTCTTTATTGTTTCTTATTCTTTAGAGGTTATTGTAAAAGCTGATGGTTTTCCATTCTTAGCAACTATTGGAGTAGTAATTTCAGCTATAACTAATATCGTTTTAGATTATATTTTCGTTATAGAGCTTGGATATGGTGTAAAAGGTGCCGCCTTTGCCACTGGTATAGCTCAAGTACTTTCAACTGTATTTTTCTTAAGTCATTTTTTGAGAAAAAAATCAAATTTAAAATTTGTTAAATTCAAATTTAGTTTCGATACTATTAAAAGAATAATTTGCTTAGGTTTCCCTGATTGTACTTCAGAATTAAGTGTAGGGATAGTTACAATATTATTTAATCAAACCTTACTAAGATTAATAGGTCAAGATGCATTAATATCATATAGTGTAATCTGTTATGTTAATACTCTTATATTAATGACTATGATTGGAATAACTCAAGGAGCTCAGCCTTTGATAAGTTTCTACTTTGGTGCAGGAGAAATAGACAAAGTAAATCATTTATTCAAAATGGGACTTAAAACTGTTTTAATAACTTCTATTGCAGTATTTGCCTCATCTATTTTATTTACAGGCAATATTACAAGTTTATTTATTAATCCTGAGGAAACTCAGTTATTTAATTCAACAATTTCTGTATTTAAATTATATTCAATTTCTTTCTTATTTGTAGGATTTAACTTAATTATCTCTGGATTCTTTGTAGCCATAGAACAGCCTATATATTCTTCCATAATTTCTCTTGGAAGAAGTTTAGTATTAGTAACAATAAGTTTGTTCTTATTAACTACAATATTTGGTGGTAATGCCATATGGGTTACAACTGCTGTTTCTGAATTTGTATGTTTAGTAATTGCCCTATCTTTATTATTCAACTTTTTTAGAAAGAAAAGATTAAATTCAGAAAACGAACCATCGTCTAAAATTATGAAAGATTCCATAGTTTTATAAATCTATACTCCAATATAGATAAAAGGCATGTTATTAAATTTAATAACATGCCTTTTTTATTTAGTCATCAATATCGATTGCATCAACTGGACAACTTTCACAAGCTTCTTTTGCATTTCCAAGTACATCATCTGGTATATCTGTATTTATTGCATGAGCTATACCATCATCAGTCATATGAAAAACCTCAGGACATACTTCTGGGCATGTTCCACATCCTATACATAAATCATCATCAACATAAGCTTTCATAATTACACCTCCATATTTTTCTATAATATGGTTTTATAATTCCCAATTATGTTTAATATATTACATTTTTTACAATTATTTCTTAACTGTAGACTTAATAAATTCTTTGATTATTGGATTTGATCTATTGGGTCTACTTTTAAATTCTGGATGATATTGTACTCCTACAAAAAAAGCATTCTTAGGTATCTCCACCGACTCTACCAAAGTATCATCAGGAGAAGTTCCTCCAATAATCATTCCTGAATTTATAAACTCCCCTCTGTATTTATTATTAAATTCATATCTATGACGATGTCTTTCACTTATATTCAGCTGGCTATAAGACTATTGTTTTATTTTCAATTGCACAATCTTTTTGCATTACAAAATAGTGAGATTTTTTGTTTGATAGACTCATCGATAGGTTCTTCTGAACGTGTTACTATTATATTAGGCATGATTCCAAGAGATTGGAGTTGTTTTACAGAATGTTGAGTTGGTTTAGATTTGTACTCACCTGAGCTTTTAATATAATGAACTGCAGTTACATGTATGAATAAACAGTTATTTCTTCCTACTTCTAGATACACTTGTCTTATGGCTTCCATAAATGGTTGACTTTCTATATCTCCGACTGTTCCACCTATTTCGCTAATTACAATGTCTGATTCACTTTTTTCACCTACACGGTAAATAAATTTTTTTATTTCGTTAGTTATATGAAGTATAACTTGAACAGTATCTCCTAAGTACTCTCCTTTTCTTTCCTTGTTAAGTACGTTCCAATATACTTTTCCTGTAGTTAAGTTAGAATATTTGTTTAAATTTTAGTCAATGAATCTCTCATAATGACCTAAATCTAAGTTAGTTTCAGCTCCATCTTCGGTTACGAAGACTTCACCATGTTGATAAGGACTCATGGTTCCTGGGTCCACATTTATGTATGGATCTAGTTTTTGTGCAATAACCTTAAGATTTTTTACTTTTAATAATCTCCCCAAAGACGCAGCGGTTATCCCTTTCCCAAGACCTGATACTACTACACCTGTTACAAATATAAATTTAGTCATATTTATATTTCCCTCTTTACATATGTTTTAATATTCATAAATTTTTAATATGTTTTTAGCAACTTCAATCTTTGTAATTCTTAAATCCATTGCTTGCTTTTCAATATATTTATGTGACTCTTCTTCACTCATTTTACTCATTAGTTCCAGCCAATGACTGGGATAACTGCTGAAAAACACGATAGCTTTATCTCGCCTACTGATGACGGTAATATTGTAATGGAGTTTTCTGTCAAAGAATTAATAAAAGGAGAACGTGATGAATCTTCATTTCCATCTGGAGGACTTAGAAGTACTTTTGAAGCGAGGGGATATACAGTGTGGGATCCAACCTCTTATGCTTTTATAAGAGATACTACTTTATGCATACCAACTGCTTTTTGTTCTTATTCTGGTCAATCTTTAGACAAAAAGACACCTTTATTAAAATCTATGGAAGCTATTGATAAGGCTACAGTAAGATTATTAAATATTTTAGGTTAAAATGAAGTAACCAGAGTAGTAACTACTGTTGGTGCAGAACAAGAATATTTTTTAATAGATAAAAAACTATTTGAAAAAGAATGGATTTAAAATTCTGCCAAAGAACTTTATTTGGAGCAAAACCACCAAAGGGTCAAGAAATGGAAGATCATTACTTCGGTTCTATTAAACCTAGAGTGGCAGAATTTATGAAAGAATTAGATATGGAGCTTTGGAAACTTGGTGTTTTATCAAAAACTAAGCATAATGAAGCGGCTCCATCTCAACATGAATTAGCTCCTATTTTTACAGTTACTAATCAAAACCAAATTGCAATGGACTTAATGAAAAGAATTGCTGATAAACATAGTCTTGTTTGTTTATTGCACGAAAAGCCTTTTGCAGGTGTAAATGGTAGTGGAAAACATAACGACTGGTCACTTTCTACTAGCAAAGGAAAAAATCGAACCAGGTAAAAAACCTTATGAAAATAAAACATTCTTATTATTATTCTCTGCAATTATTAAAGCAGTAGATGAATACCAAGACCTACTTAGATTATCAGTAGCAAGTGTAGGAAATGATCATAGGTTAGGTGGCAACGAAGCTCCTCCAGCTATAATTTCTATGTTTATAGGTTCAGACTTAAAGAAAATACTAAAATGTATTGAAAATGATTTGCCTTATAGCGAAATTTTTCTAAACACAATGGATATAGATGTTGATGTTCTTCCATCTTTTATGAAGGATACTACAGATAGAAATCGTACTTCGCCTTTAGCTTTACAGGGAACAAATTTGAATTTAGAATGCTTGGCTCTACTTGTAATATTGTATGTCCTAATACTATTTTAAATACAATTGTAGCAAATAGTTTATGTGAGTATGCAGATATATTAGAAAAAAGTACTAATACAGAGGATACCATCAGTATGTGCTTATTCAAATTCCTTAACTGATACTGCTTTAAACAAGAAATCATTAATCTGTGATATTGATTGTAACTTAGAAATTTCTTTAGTGAAAAAACTTTCTTCTTTAAATTCTTGTTTAGACATTAAAATTGAAAAGCTGAACAATTCATTATTAGAGAGTAAGAATTTCACTAATCCTAAAGAAAATGCTGAATTTTACAGAGATAATATTAAAGCACAAATGCAAGAACTTCGTGCTATTGCAGATGAGTTAGAGACAATAGTTAGCAAGGAATTTTGGCCATTCCCTACTTATGCAGACTTGTTATTTAGTATATAATTAAAATATAAAAAAGAAAGCCTTACTATAAATTTTTATAGAAGGATTTCTTTTTATATTTTAACTCAAGCACTCTTTATACTTGTGAACAACTTAATATCTATGAATCATAGTGAATAATTATAATAATAACCATAATTTCAAAAGTTTAAATTAGTTAATAACTTATTTTATTGATAAAGCTATTAATTCTAATATATACATACTAGTTTTCCTTTCATTTTTTTTCAATAAATTAAAACAAATTTTTAATTCTTCATACTTTTCATCTAAACTTATATCTTTATTATTTACCTCTTCAATTAAACTAACTATTTCTTCTAAATCATTTTTATATTTTACATCATTCTCTTTAATAAACAGTTTAAAATCTTTCAATTTTTCTTCAATATTTTTTAATTTTTCTTCTTTAATCATTTCTTTTTTATAGTCAAATAAACATGTTTTGATTTTCTCTAAATCCTTTTTGCTATAGTTCCAAACAACATTATTTTCATTTTTACTTATATTATTAATCTTATTTCTATATTTATCTTGTAGCTCTTCTATGGCTATTACTACCTCCATATAATCATTATCTTTTAATACTTCTTCACATCTATCCAAATCAAATTCTACTTCTTCAATACTCAACAATTTATTATCTCCTTTTGTTATTTTTCTATAAAGTTTTATTTTCTTTAAATAATAAAACAGCAATGCCTATAAACAAAATGCCTAAACCTATAAAAACAAGTAATTGATTAAATGGCAAGTAATTGACAGTATTCATTTCAACATTTTCAAGAACATTTGAAGAAACATAACTTACAACAACTGCTAATCCGTTATTTATAAAATGCATAAACATACTTACGCCAATAGAATTAGTTTTACATACTGCATATGCAAAAGATATGCCTAGAATTGATGTAGGTATAATTCTGATAAAATCCATATGCATCATGCCAAATAATATTCCAGAGGCAATCACAGCTCCTCTGTAAGATTTTTTATTGTGTTTAAAAGATGTTAGTATGAAACCTCTAAAAAATAACTCTTCACAAATTGCTGGCATTACTGCTACCAAGCATAAATTTAAAAACAAGTTATCCTTCATAAACAAAGCATTATTTAATCCTTCTATAATCTCTTGGTTTTGTGGAAAATAGTATAAAGTTATATTAGTTATTACAAATACAATTAAATAGGTTCCAATCCAAAGACTAAATGCTCCAACTAAATATTTAAACTTAGGTAATTTCAAGGAAAATACCTTTTTAAAATCACTTTTTATATAATAGGCAAATAAAAGGGGCAAGACTAAGATCATAATTTGGGTCAAAGCAATACCAGTCATTTTAAATTTCAATTGAACATAACTTCCTACATAAATTAAAAGCACCAATCCAACAGCATATAAAACAACTCCATCACTTACACTTGGCATAGTATACTTTTGTATATTACTTCTTTTTTCTAAGAAGGAAAAACTCTTTCTACTTCCAAACAATATTTCTTCAGAATTAAACATTTTTGACAATAAAATAACTGCTAAAATTACAAAGGCAAAGTTTGATATAAATACTAATGCTATTAATCCTAAGCTAGACTCAAAAGTAAGTACACTCTTTATTAATAAAGATATGTTTACAACAGGTATTACAGCAGTAATTCTATCTAAGTTTAGGTTTGGTATCATAGATGCATAAGAAGGTATAAGCACCAAAAACATAATTGGCGTAATATAATTTTGTGCATCTTTGAAGCTTTTTGCCAATGAGCAAACACACATACTTACCGCTGACACTACCATGGCAAATAAACAAACACAAATTATTGTTATAAATAATGGTGACGCCAATGCTAAAGTGCTCAAACTATGAGAAAACATCTGCCCTGTCATATTTCCAGTTGCTAAAATATACATTAAAGTCATCAAAATAGATACAACATTTAAAATTGCCGTTACAATTGCACAAACAGATACTGCCATATATTTACCCATAACAAGTTCTAAGTTAGTAATAGGCAAGGTAAATAAAGTTTCTAGTGTGCCTCTTTCTTTTTCTCCTGCCATAGAATCAATAGCTGGATAAATAGCCCCAAGAAGCACTCCCATAATCAAAATAAATGGAAGTATTTGACCAAGAACAAGTCCTGCCAACTCTTCATTTTTAGCCACATCAACAGTTTCATATGCTATAGGTTCAAGGGTTTCTTTCACATCTAAGTTAGACTGCTCTATTTTATTTTTAACTTTACTATCTTTGTATGAAGAAAAAACACCTTCTAATTTACTATTTATGTTTGATGAATTGTCTTTTGATGAATTTATATATATCTTATAGTTTTCTATTTTGTTTTCACCTTTTACACTTATGTATGCATCAATAGAGCCTTTTTCCAAATCTTTTTTATAATTATTAGTATTTACTATATTAATATGTCCACTACTTTCATCCTTAAAGTTTTCAATTGTTGATATAAGCTCTTTGTTAGGATGTTTTTCAAAAGCTATATTAATATCTTCATTTTTAATACTATTTATAGACAGAGTCATAACTTGAGACATTATTAACATGAGAACAGGATATAAAATTAAAGGAAGTATAATTCCCATAAATAGAGTTTTCTTATCTCTAAGAATATCTATCATTTCTTTCTTAAAAATAGCTTTTACCATTTTACTCCTCATTTAAGCTCCCCCTTTCACTTGCTAAGTTTATAAATATGTCTCTAAGGCTACTTGTATTATACTTAGATTTAAGTTCTTCACAACTGCCTTCAGCTATAAATTCACCCTTATGTATCATATAAATCTTGTCACATAGAATTTCTGCTTCCTCCATGTAGTGAGTTGAATATAATACAGTCTTTCCTCTATTTTTCTCTCTTTTCATAAAATCTATAATTGATTTACTGCTTATTACATCTAAACCTAATGTAGGCTCATCAAATATGTATATGTTTGGATTATGTATAAGACATCTTGCAATAGAGGTTCTTTGTGTTTGTCCTGTAGATAAGTTTTCTATTCTATTATCAATAAAACTTTCCATATCCATAATTTCTACTATACTATGTATAGATTTTTCTATTTCTTCTTTTGACATATCATATAGACTTCCAAATGTAGTTAAAAGTTCCCTAGGAGAAAATCTATTATATAGCTTTGTATTTCCTGATAAATATCCTATTTCTTTTTTAGCTGCATTTTTATCTTCTTCATAGTCATAGTTTCCTATTTTAATTTGTCCAGAAGTTGGAGTTAAGATTCCTCCAAGCATTCTAAGTAGCGTAGTTTTTCCTGCTCCGTTTGGTCCTAATATTCCAATAATTTCTCCTTTTCCTATTTTAAAAGATAAATTATTTACTGCTAAAAATTCTTCTTTTTTTGTTTTAAACTTTTTCTTATTACTTTTATCTTTTACTTGTCTAGTAAAGGATTTGCATAAATTTTCTACCTCAATCATTAATAAACCCCATTTCTTCTTCCCCTTAATAATTACTTTTTATATAATTATATCATTTCCATTTGCTGTAAATCCATATTGTTTATTGATTAAAAATAAAGATTGCCTCAAAAATGAATTTTAAGGCAACCTTTATTTTTTAATTTTTATATCTACAGTTTTATTTTAAAACATTCTTAGGATCCATAAATACTAATCCATTACCTTGAAGTGTTCTGAGTATTGGTAGAGTACTAGTATTTTTTATTAACTGACCATATAATTCAGCTTCACTTAATTTTCTTCCAAATTCTTTTTTTGACCATTCTATTAAAAGAGCTAAGAATCCTGTTACATGAGGCGTTGCCATGCTTGTTCCTGACAAAATTTCATATTTCCCATTTAAGAAAGTAGATGTTATATTTACACCATAATTATCATTTGATGCTGCTATTGTTCCACATACATGAGTCCCATGGCCATTGTAATCTTCATATTTATTTATATTACTATTGTCTTCAGTAGTAAAATTTTTTCCACCTATTATTCTATTTTGTAAGTCTTTATGAGTTGTATCACACCCAGAATCAATTACTGCAATTTTAATATTTTTACCTGTAATTCCTTTACTCCACATAAACGGTGCATTTATCATGCTTACACCATCTGGAATATAATCTTTATCAGCAGTTATGAATATATTTGATTTTCGGACTACATCTTTATTATTAATAATGGGAATTTGTTTTACAATTATTTTTTGTAAGTTTTCCAATATTTTCACCACCGTAATATTAAAGCGAAAATGTTCTTTTGAAATAAAAAATAGCCTCAACATAAGTTGAGACTATTTTATTTAAAAGTATATATTTACTTATTAAGCATTTAATGCTTCGTCTTCGTTTTCATCTTCAACAAGAGTATTTAACTTCTTATCCATTGACCAAAGAACTACACCACAAGCTACAACTATTCCACCAACTACAGCATAAGCTGGAGCAAATGAATATTTTGATAAGAATTCATATAAGTATCCATAACATTTACCAGCTATGAAAACTGCAAATGGCCAAACACCCATCATAAGTCCTAAAACTTTTGCTGGAGAGAATTTAGATATAAATGAGTTTCCAAGTGGTGAGAATACCATTTCACCAACTGACATTAATATACCTACCATTACTATCCACATTAAGTTAGCTTGTCCATCTCCTCTAACTACTTCTGCAAGAGCCATAACACCAAATGCAGCACCAAGAAGTAACATACCTAAAGCAGTTTTCTTGAACATACTTAAATCACCTTTTGGTGAATTTGCACGTTTAGTCCAATAAGCTGCAAGAACTGGTCCAAGAGCTATACAGCAAAGTGCATTTAATGAATCAAACCAAGCAGAAGGAACAGTAAAGTTTCCAATTACCCAGTTAGCTTTATTAGCTGTTTCAACATCTGGTCCCCAGTGATATAATACTGGCATATAAGTTAAGTACCAAACTACCCAGAATACTATTGAGAATACAGTTACAAGAACTATAGCTGCAACTCTTTTCTTTTCTAATTATAGTAAGAGGTTTATTATCTTCTTCTTTCTTAACTGCAGTTTCTTTTACTTCACCAGCTTTGAAAGGTTTTTTACCAACCTCTCCCCAAGCAGCTTTACCAGCAAATAGTAACCATAAAGCATCTAAGAATAATAATCCTGCACAAACTAAGAAAGTAGGTCCATATCCGTATGCTGCAACTATAAATGCAATAAAAGTAGTTCCTATGAAAGACCCTATGTTAACAAATGAATATTGCACTGTAAATGCAGAGTCAAGTTGATCTGGATCATCGAATAGTTTACCATTTATTCCAGAAACATTTCCTTTAAAGAAACCTGTTCCTATAGATACAAGTGCTATCATTCCCCATAATAAAGCAGGAGATCCTTGAACAGCTGATTGCCATCCACAAACATATCCAAGACCCATTAATACTGCCCCTAATACAACACATAATCTAGGGCTAACCCATCTATCTGCTATATAACCACCAAATATTGGTGTTAAGTATGTGAATGCAACTAAGTTTGCACTCATTTTTGCCCCTTCTACAGCATCTAGTCCAAGACCACCTTTTGCTACTGTAGCAACTATAAATACACCTAATAACCATTTTGATGAATAGAATGCCATTCTTTCAAGAGTGAAAGATAAAGCACATACATAAAAGCCAAAAGGGTATTTCTTTTTAGTTTTTACTGTGTTTTCCATGTACTACCTCCAATATAGTTTATGTTTTTTATTAGAGATTTCCCAATGCCTAGTCACTATTAATCTTCTGCCTTAAATAATAGGTCTCTTTATTTACTTATCTGCATGATTCCATTTTTTTGACTGGTTCATTTGGAAACTTCTAAATATGTAATGTTTATTTACCATACATAAATCTCATGATAGTCCTTAATGTCAAATATGGTTTAAACATCTTCTAGGAATGCAAAAACTAATTTTACTCCCCATACAAAATGTACCAGAAATCGTTATCGTAGTCAATTTAAAAAATGTATTTTTTTGTCATAATTATTTTATTAATATAAAAATCATTTTAAACATTCCGACTATTTCAAATTTTATCATATTTTTATGTTAATAGCCTTAAAAAAGAAAGCTATGGTGAAAAATGTCAACCATTTTTTCCATAGCTTTTAATTATATTAATATAAATATTTTTATTATTTCAATTACTAATTCTAAAACTGCAACTAAAATCATAAATGGATAAACTAATAAAGACATCAGTGTTGTACTAGTTAACATCCAAATTAATAAAATGCAACATAAAATACTTATTGTAAAATCTAATAAAGTGTGAGTTTTTTTCTTTTTAAAGATATAATAAGCCAATGCTATAAGTAATAAAATCATTACTATTCCAATAATCACTTTAAATGTAAGAACATTATCTGTTGTAAAAATTTCATTATTATATTTTGATTTATAAAATCTTAGATGATGATTTACTCCTGCTTTTTTACTAGACAAATCATGGACTACTTTTAGCCCAACTGCCATTGCTATTTGAACAAAAGTAAATATATAATAAAATATTTTTTTAACTGTTTTACTCATATTATTTTGTAGGATCTCCTGTTACATATGGATTCCCTTCATTACTCCATCCAATCCATCCATCTGAATATAAAGATGTATTATCTAGTCCCATTACCATAGCATCCCAGTAAGTCTCAGCAGCTCTCCATCCACTTCCACACATAAATGCTAAGTGATTATTTAAATCTATTTTACAATCATCTTTCCACATAGATAATATTTCATATCCATTTCTCATTGTTTTATCTGCATTTCTATAATAATCCATTGAACTTGAATCAGTTTTTCCTGCATATCCATATACAGCGCCTTCTATACGGCCTTTAATTTTATGATAACTATATCCACTTTCTTTACCTATATATTCATCCCAAGTACGATTATCTACAAGTGTATAATCATCTTTTTTCAAGAATTCTTTTGTTTCTTTTATTGTATCTATCATATCTGGATTTGCTGGTGCATCTACTCCAAAATTACTTTCAGCTTTTGCTTTTATACCTTCTTTTTCTAATGCATATCCTTTTTCATTCCATACATCAAATCCACCACTCATTACTCGAACATCTTGCACACCTAAATATTTAAGTATAATAGCATATCTACAAGCTGCAAGTGGCTCTGGACTCGTAACTATTACACAATCCTTAGAAGTTATTCCATTTTTTAAAGCTAAATTTACTAGGGTTTTATCGTCATTTAATCTCCACTCTTCTATATTATTAACATATACTTTTGGAGTCTCAAAGTCATCTGTATTTATATGAACTGCAGATGGTATATGTCCATCTAAGTATCCTGATTCTTTATCATTTCCCCATCTAACATCTACAATTTTTATATTCTTACTATCTGTAAAGTTTTCTGGAGTTTTTCCATCTACTATTTCTTTCACCATATCTGCTGGAACATACATATCATAATTTTCATATGATTCTAGTTCTAAAGATTTGTCTTTAATCCATTCATTAGCATCGTAAGTTGATACATTTTTTATCCCATTAGAAGATAAATAACTTGCAACTTTACTTGCATCTTCTCCATTTGTATCATATACAATTGCATTTTCATAAGACTTTAACTTTTTATTTTCTATAGCGTCTGATAAATAGTCATCTTTATTATCTGCCTTAGATTCTAGCCAATCTGCAGAAAAATCTGTAGCCCCCGGTATATGACCACCCCTTGATACACCTTCAGTAGCCCAACCGCTATATACATCATTTCCTCTTGCATCTACAATTATAGTTTTTTCATCTTTTAACGATTTTTTTACATCATCTGTTGCTACTACTTTTGTCTTATTTCCTTCACTAGTTTTACTTTTTTCATTACTTGCACAACCTACAACAAACATTGCTGATAGAGTTGCACAACAAACTAGACTTAATAATTTTTTTTGCATGTTTTCTTCCTCCATTATTCTGATATGTAGCACTTGTATTATATCTTTCCCAATAATATATGGTCAAATTAATATTTTCTATAATAAGTATATTTATATAGAAAAAATCTATAAATAATTATTCTATAATAATAAAAACCATATACTTACTTGTTAAGCATATGGTTTTGCATAATCATTAATTTAATTAGAGTATTTTTCTCCTAACGCTACTAATTGTTTTAAAATATTTTCTTCTGGAGATTCATTACATATTATACTTTCTTCAACTATTATTCCTCCGCAATTTTTAATTCTTTCTTCCCAGTCTTGCATCCACTCTCCATCACCCCATCCATAAGAACCGAATAGAACTATCTTTTTACCACTTATATTATTTGATATACTTTCCATAAATGGCTCCATCTCACTTTCTTCTAATTCCTCTACTCCCATAGACGGACAACCTAAAAATAATATATCTGCTTCTTTTACATCATCCAATGTAGCTTTATCAACAGTTAATAATTTTGAATTTCCATTATTTTTGCTACCTTCAAATATAGCTTGTGCCATAGATTCTGTATTTCCCGTTCCGCTCCAAAATATTATATTTATTTTATTATTCATAATTATTCCTCCTTGAGATTTATTTAATATAATAATATCATCATTATATTATTTTGTAAATGAAAATAATTATCATTATCATATTATTGTTGCTAAATATAAAAAAGTCTGAACTAAAATAACTTTAGATTCAGACTTTTTATTTGTTAACTTACATGCAATTTACTATAAACTCCACCATTATTGATCAACTCATTATGAGTTCCTCTTTCAACTATACCGCTATCTGATAATACTACAATTTCATCAGCATTTTTTATTGTAGATAGTCTATGTGCTACAACTAAATTAGTTCTGTCTTTGCTTAACTCTTCTAAAGATTTTTGAATTTCCCTTTCTGTTACATTATCAAGGGCCGATGTAGCTTCATCAAGGATTATTATTGGAGGATTTTTTAAAAATACTCTACATATAGATATTCTTTGTTTTTGTCCTCCTGAAAGCTTAACCCCACGCTCTCCTATATAAGTATCATAACCTTCTGGTAAACTTTTAATAAAATCATGTATTCTTGCTTTTTTAGCTGCAGCTATTATATCTTCTTCACTAGCATCTGGTTTTGCACATAATATATTTTCTTTTATAGTTCCTGTAAATAAAAATACATCTTGCTGAACCACACCAATATTTTTTCTCAATGATTTTAAGCTTATATTTTTTATACTTTTTCCATCTATTCTTATATCACCTTCTTCAAAATCATAAAATCTAGGTATAAGATTACAAAGAGTGGTCTTGCCTCCTCCAGATGGCCCAACTAATGCTACCGTTCTACCAGCTTCAATTGATAAATCTAAGTTTTTTAATACTTGTTTTTTATCTTCATAAGTAAATGAAACATTATCTATTTCAATATTTCCTCTAACATTTTTTAACTCCACAGGATTCTTTGCTTCTTTTTCCATATCCTCTTCAATTATTTCCATAAATCTTTCAAATCCAGTCATACCATTTTGATATTGTTCTGTAAAGTTTATTAGTTTTTTAATTGGTTCTATAAACATTTTTACATATAATATATAAGCTGCAAAGTCACCTAAATTAATTTCACCTAAGTAAGTAAAGTATCCTCCAGCAACTAATGCTACTAATTCTAACAAGTCCATAAATAAATTCATCCCTGAGAAATAGTCAGCCATAACTCTATAAGCTGTTTGTCTAGCTGATTTAAAAATATTATTTCTATCATTAAATTTATTTAATTCTTCTTCTTCGTTACAAAAAGATTTTGTTACCTTCATCCCAGCTATAGAATTTTCTAAAGTTGCATTTACTTCACCTGTAGTTATCCTTGTTTCCATAAAAGCATTTTGCATTCTTTTTCTCTGTCTCGCCGCAAATATTATTACAAAAGGTAATATGGCAAAAATTATTATAGTAAGTGGTATGTTTATATTCAATAAAATAATGAATGAACCTATAAACATAACTATTGATATAAATAAATCCTCTGGCCCATGGTGAGCAAGCTCAGAAATATCCATTAAATCATTTATTATTCTAGACATGGTTACTCCAGTTTTGTGATTATCGAAGTATGAATTAGGCAGTTTTTGAAGATGAGTAAACACTTCACTTCTCATATCAGCTTGCATCCTAACACCTACCACATGCCCCCAGTATTGCATAAAATGATTTAAAAATGCCTTTATTATAAATATAAATAATAAGGTAAATCCAAAAATAACAAGCATTCTTAAATCCTTATTTGGTACAACCTCATTCATTATATCCCTTGTAATCATTGGATATACTAAGTTACATATAGCAAATAATAATGCTGCTAATAAGTCCATAAAGAAAAGCTTCTTATAGGGTTTATAATATTTTACAAATTCTTTTATCATGTATTCCTCCTAAATTTAATAGTAATATAAAGTTTACTATATATTTATATACATTGCACATAATATTCAATCAAAAAAATCACTCCAAAAGGAATGATTTTTTCTAAAATCTATGTTCATGCTAAATTTATTCTGTTTCTTCCAATATATCTGCAATACCTTGCATAGCATTCAAAGATATTTCTGCAAATTCATCAAAACATATTCCCGTAAGTTCTATGGCTCTCATGGCATCTCTATTAGCATTAGCTGCAAATCGCTTCTCCTTCATTCTCTTTATAACAGACTTTGATTTTACACTAGTAAGTTTTTTATCTGGATAGCTTTTAGCTATGGCTGTTATAAAACCTGTTATGGGATCTACTGCATATATGGCTTTCTCCATTAAACTTGACCTAACTACTCCCTTATTGTCATGATGACCAAGAATGGCTCTATATAATTTTTCATCTCCAAATTTTTCTTTTTTTAATAATTCAACACTTTTAAAAGCATGGGCATCATTTACAACACCAGGTATCCTTCCTGTAATATCAGAATCTAAATCATGTAAAAGACCTGCCACTGCCCATTCCTCTTCCTTTTCTGGCTCTAACTTTTTAGCCAGTTCTCTCATTACAGCTTCTACTGCATAACTATGTTTTAACATATAATCAGTTTTTAAATACTTAGATAATATTTCCAATGCTTCTTCTCTCATTTTTATGCTCCTCTTCTATATACTTCCACATATTATATTCTACAAATTACATTATTTACCTCTTTTTGTTCTTTTAAAAATTTATTTTTTTGTTGTATATTTTTTATTTTCAAATTTATTTCCAGTTTTTCAAAAATAATATAAATTTTTTTACAAAAATGTTAAACACTATATAAGAACAAATTATTTTATTAAAAAAATAGAAAGGAAGATGACATAATGAGTAAAAAATTACCTAAAGAGGCCTATGGAGGTGTATCAGGGAAGGATTATGTGCCTTATATAACTGATAAATCCAATAAAGGCGCAAATATTCCAGTATTAATAATAGGAATAATACTTGCTACTGTATTTGCAGCATCTACTGCATATTCTGGCATGAAATCAGGTTTAACAGTAGCAGCAGGAATTCCTGGAGCAATTATTGGTTCCATGTTTGTAGGGGTTTTTGCAAAAGATAAGGGAATACTTGGCAAAAATATTATACAAGGTATGTCTAGTGGTGGTGAATCTATAGCTAGTGGTTTAATTTTTGTATTGCCAGCAATTATTTTAATAGGAAGTGACCTTACTTTCTTTGAAGGTTTAACAACAGGTGTAGCAGGAAGTTTATTTGGTATAGGTTGTTCTTCTCTAGTTTACAATTACTTAATAATAGAGGAACATGGAAAACTTATGTATCCTGAATCTATGGCAATTTCTGAAACATTAGTAGCTTCACAGGGTGGTGGAGACGCTATAAAATATATGGGTATTGGTTTTGGAATAAGTGGTATCATAAACGTTCTAACTGGTTCATTTTTAAATGTAATCAACAATGTTATGACTTATTTAGGTACTCCATTTTATAAGTGGAAGTTTTCTTTAGAAGTAAATCCACTTTTACTAGGTATTGGATTTATAGTTGGATTAGAGGTTTCATTAACTATGTTTGCTGGTTCTATACTATCAAACTTTGCAGTAGCTCCACTAATAGGTTACTTCTCAGATATGGCTCGTGAAGGAATGTTCATATGGAATGACCCTGCCGTTGCCATAAATACTATGGATGTAAATGCTATATCAGGCAGTTATGTAAAATATATTGGTGCTGGTATGATGCTTTGTGGTGGTATAATTGGTGCTATAAAACTTATCCCAACTATAGTAGTTTCTATAAGAGAAACTTTAAACGCTAAAAAAGGTAATAATGAAGATGATAAAGGTAGTTCTTCTGAAATGTTAATATTAATAGGTGGTATAGTTGTTGGTTTAATTGCCGCTTATTTAATATCTCAAAGCATTACAATGGCAGCTGTTGCTATTATAGTTTCATTCATATTATCATTTTTATTTGTTATAGTTTCTGGACGTTTAACAGGTACTATAGGAACATCAAATCTTCCTGTATCAGGTATGACTATTGCATCTTTAGTAATATTAACTCTTGTTTTCGTCATGTCTGGTTGGACAGGACTTGAAGATAACAAATCATTACTTTTATTTGCTGGCTTTATGGTTACTGCCATATCTGTTGCTGGTGGATATAATCAATCTCAAAAGGTAACTTATATAATTGGTGGTAGTAAAAAAGAAATGCAAAACAGCTTCGCACTAGCTTCTATAGTAGGTGTGGCTGTAGTTTGTGGAACAATAGTTGTACTTTCTAGCCAATTGGCAATTACAGGTGCTGACGCTCCTTTTGCATTACCTCAAGCTAACTTAATGTCTACATTAACATCAGGTATAATGTCTGGTAACTTGCCTTGGGTTATGGTTATTGCCGGTGTAGTTATGGCTTTAGTGTTGTTTATGTTAAATCTACCAATAATGACCGTTGCTATAGGGTTTTATTTACCAATCTCTACTACTTCAATCATATTAGTAGGAGCACTAGTTCGTTTATTTGTAGAAAAGACTGCTAAAAATGATTTGGAAAGAGAAGCTAAGGTTTCAAATGGTATAAGTTTATCTTCAGGCTTAGTTGCTGGTGGATCTATAATAGGCTTAATAGGTATAATACTACAAGTATCTGGTATAATTACACCTAGAATCCCTACTGGATTTGCTGCATCAAATTCAATGGCATTGCTTCTACTAGTTATTCTTGTTGTAGCAACAACTATTCCGATTGCATTTGCGAAGGTTAAACATAATGAAGACTAATGAAGAAATTTTAAATTTAAGATTTAAAATTTGTGAAAATGTGGAGTATTTTATAGACGATAATGGAATGGTTACTTTGCTTGAAAAACAAGACCATAAAATACAAAATATTTTAAGAAAGTTAAAATTTAAAATACCTATGTATAAAAAAATTGAACTTGATGAATATTGTAGCTCAGTCTTTATCATGCTAAATGGTAAAAATACTGTAGAAGAAGTAGGAGAAAATTTAGAATTAAAGTATGGTGAAAAAATTCATCCTTTATATGAAAGATTATTACTTTTTATAAACCATATATATACAGACTGCAAATATATTGAAATAATTAATTAAAATTAAAAACTATACTGACTAATTCGTCAGTATAGTTTTTCTTCTATTTTTTCTTTTTTCTTCAACTATAACAACAACCCATAGTATTATGGCCATAAAAATATTCATGATATTGCATATACCAGCTGCTATAGATATTTCAAATTGTAAACTTTGAGATGCGATCAATATGAAATTCCAAATAGAGTGAAAAATAATTAAAGGCCATATATTTTTCATCTTCATTGCAAGACCAACAAAGGCAAAACCTAATAAAGATGAATAAAATACTGTGACAAGGGCCTCAAATAAAGAGTTGCCCATTACTATAGTTGTTATATGTACTATGGAAAAACCTAAACTACTTATTATCATAGCCATTATATAAGATTTTTCACTTTTAAAGGAGTTCAATATTATACCTCTAAAAATAACTTCCTCACAAAAACCCGCCATAGCTGTACCTGTAAATATAATTATTATCATTAGATAAATTGATCTATCATAAGTTGATATATGTTTACTTAATTCAGTTATAAATTTACCTATGATAAATATTAAAACTATTAAATATGGTACAAACCATATAAAACTTTTTAAGTTTTTTGATGAAAGATATATATCTTCCCAATTATAATATTTCTTTATAAAATATATAATAAATACTGTTGGTGGTATTTGAATTATGAATTTATAAATAATATTGTTCAAGTTCATATTCATTGTACCTAGCACATTTTCTCCTAATATATTGGATACAACATTTCCTATTAAAATTCCAATGCCCATGGTTATTAAATATCCCATTAATACTAAAATACCAGCTTTCTTTTTACTCATAAAATCGCCCTCTTATTTTTTATTTTTATTATAACTTAATAATTTGTATACTGTAAAATAAGTTTTTTTCTTCAATATCTCACTTTTAATAATAATTCAAATTAAAATTAGTTTGATATATTAATAGTAATTGGATAAAATAATTTTATCAATAATAATATTATTAATAATAAAAGGAGATTATAATGATAATAAACATAACTGATTTGGCAAAAGCCTCTCTTGATGAGATGTTTAAAAACTACGAAACTGATAAATTATATAATAAAAAATATATTCGTATTTATTTGAAAGAAATTGCATGACATGGACCTGTCTTTAATGTAGCTCAGGATGAGCCTACTTCAGATGATAATATATATGTTGTGGACAATAGATATCATGTAATTATCAATAATGATTTGTCTTCTAAGTTTTCTATAGTAAATATCTTTTATAAATCAACAAGAAGTTATGGTGACTTTTTTATCTCTACTGATTTAGAATGGAAAGATGAATATCATTACTGTAATTGGAGCAAGCCTTGGTAAAATTATCCCCTAAAAAAGGAGGTCCCCTGTTAACCTCCTTAAATATTGAAATTATATAAGCCTAATGTATTTAGCAATTTTTCTTTATTAATGTCCGTTATTATTCCACTTTCATGCCAGTGACATTTACATCCACAATAATCTAAAAATACACATTGAGGAACAAATCCTAAACTTTTTGCTTTAAGTCCACCTGATATTAAGTTAAGAACACAGGCCACACCAATTATTCCTATATCTCCATATTGAAACTTTCTTTTAACATTAATATCTGATTCATGAGGGATTATATAAACTTTAAAATTGTAATCTTCACCTAACTTATCATATCTATTTATATTGCATGATTTTGTACAATGAGCACATTTATATCCATCTTCAGTTTTTATTGCTTTACAATAATTTATATTTTGAGCTTTCATACATGATGGAAGCAATAATCTTTTTTCTTTTGACTTAATAAATAACTCCTTATAGGATTTATTCATTATTTCTGCTCCTACCATGTTTAGATGATATTCTACTTCTTTCCTTCTACATGTAATATAGTCTTCCCTGTATTTATATTTTTCTTCTGCTAAAATTAAAAATTTATCCACATTTTCTGTATAAGGACCTAATTCTATTTTACCTTTATTCTCAAATATATACTCTATTTCTAGAGACGCTAAAATTATTTTCTTAGCTTCATATTCTCCTCTAGTCGTGAAATATTTTTCCCATGATTCTAACCTTTTAACCTCTTCCTTAAAATCACCAACTGCATTTAAATAACCAATTAACTTGCTAAAATTATTTATATTAAGTTCAATTTGTTTATTATCTTCTATGTTCAGAAAATATGTTTCCATTATGCCTCTCTTTTTATCAACACTATTCTTTATAATCTCATATTTTCTTAAGTAAGATAAAATTATTAGAATTTTTTTAGGTATTCTTTGAAGATTTACTGCTCTATTTATATAATTTTTCCATAAAACTCCTAACATTAATATTTCCAAATAATATTCTGAATTTGTCCTTATATCTTCTATATGATTTTTTTCTAAAAAGTTAATAAAATCTTTTACATACTTTTCACAAGTATAAGATATATTTTTTTCAACATCCAATGTAAAACTTGATAATTTTTTATAAAACAAATTTGAATTATAATTTTCTTTACACAAAGAATATGTTATTTCTTTCATATGTGATTTTACCTTCCTTTTTCTATTTATTATAAAATTCCATATAGTAAATAAAACTTCCTTTTAAAAATATTATTCTTTAGTATAATCATAGTAATGTTCTTATTCTTTTATGCAAGGCTTTAATTTAAATAAAAAACTCATGAAATTACATTACTAATTCCATGAGTTTTTTATTTATTTATTTCCGAAAGCATCTTCCCAGTCTTTTTTAAACTTTTCAATTCCTTGATCTGTTAAAGGATGATTTAACATTTGGTATACTAACTTGGCTGGTACTGTTGCTATATGAGCTCCAGCTAATGCTGCATCAGTAACATGAACTGGATGTCTAACACTTGCAGCTATTATTTCTGTTTCTATTCCATGTATATCAAACATTTCTGCCACAGTTCTTACTAAATCCATTCCATTAGTTGATATATCGTCTAATCTACCTAAGAACGGTGATACATAAGTTGCTCCAGCTCTTGCAGCAAGTAGTGCTTGGTTTGCTGAGAATATTAAAGTGACATTAGTTTTTATTCCCTTTGCAGCTAATACTTTTACAGCTTTTAGCCCTTGTGCAGTCATTGGTATTTTAACAACCATATTTTTGTGGATTTTTACTATTTCCATTGCTTCTTCTATCATACCTTCAGCATCATCACTATTTACTTCTCCACTTATCGGTCCATCAACTATTGAAGCAATTTCTCTAACTACTTCTGTAAAATCTCTTCCTTCTTTTGCTATTAAAGATGGGTTTGTAGTTACACCACATATTACACCCATATCATTAACTTTTTTAATATCTTCCACATTTGCTGTGTCTAAAAATAACTTCATTTTTATAATCTCCTTTGCTCGCTTTTCTTTTGTATGTAGGTTATTTTTGAAAATTAATATATTCTATCTATAAATACTTGTGTCAATATATTTTTTATATATTAATTCTCCCTTATTATTATACCCATAAAGATAAGTATTTGCCACATTTCCTTTCACAAAACTTACAGGAGTATATTTTTTCCCATCCAAAACACTTTTATTTGACCAAAATTCTACTGTAATTTGTCCTCCAACTGTATAGGCATGAATATAAATTGGATAATTATAAGGATTTTTGAATCTTAAGTTTTTACTTCCTGTTGCTAATGTGGCATCTAATCCTCGTTGTACATAGGCTACAGATTTTGAGTGATTGTATCTTTCTGTTGGTAGAATTCCTGCTTTTAATTGTGTATTATACAATGTTGTAGAAACTTGACAAACTCCTCCTCCTGGGGCATCCTTATGAGTTCCATTTATTATAACTGGTGCCATGTAATAACCATTACTAAGGTCTACAGGGCTAACTTTGTCTTCGTATGAAAACTCTTCTCCAGGCATTAATAATGTTTGATCAATTTTTCTTGCTGCATTAGCTATATTCAGTCCCCTATTGTAGCCTGTTCCTCCAAAGTATGTCGTTGCAGAAGAAATCTTATAGTCTACACCTTCAAGATCTTTATTATCTATTTTAGGTTTGATTTGTTTATATTCTTCTTTAATAATTATATTACTTTTTCCCACTTCATTACTATTTATTTTTTCTATTATTTTATTTATTAAATTTTTATCATTAATACTTTTACCATTTTCACCTTCTATTATATTTAATTTATCCCCATTCATCTCAAGTGTTGGTTCAATAGGCGATACATGAGTATCGTCATAAATTTGATTAACTTCTTCCTCTAAAGCTTCTTTATTAATTTTAATATCAAAGTTATAATTTCTTTTCACGCTTAAATATATTAAGCCAAATTGTTCTAAAAATGTTTTATCTTTACCATAACTCATTATTTCATTTTCAACTTTTTTTACATCTAATTTATCAATTATATTGGATACTAAAATTTCATAGTCTTTATCTTCTAATTTTATAATTATTTTATTCTTATTAATATCATTTGCCAAAGTATTTACCTTTGTCTTTAATTGTTTTTCATTTAGTTTTGAAACATCTTCTTCATACAATGTTATATCTGGGTAGACTCGATAGTCATATCTTTTAGAACCAAAATACATTATTGTAATCATTACAATAAAACATGCGATTCCAATATAAATCTTCTTTTTATTTTTTACATTTTTTTTTGTGTGTTCTTTTTCCTCTATTATTTCTCCTTTAATACTTTCTAACTCTTCACTATTTACATATTCTTTATTATTAAAACCTTCATCTTCTTTATAATCATGTTCTTCAGTTTTTTCTTCATCGGTGATTTCTGTTTTATTATTAATATCTAACTTGTTCTCATCCAAGTTTTCTTCTTTTTCCTGCTTTGCCTTTTGGCGTGCTTTTCTTATAATATCATTATTATCATCGTTTCTCTCCACAGTACACCCCCCCCCTTGATTTCACCACTAGTAAATTGTATTAATAAACTTAAACTTTATTCATTTAAAAAAATTTCATTTTCGTAATCAATTATTATATACAAATTTGTATATAATAAAGATTTATGTTAATATAACTAGATATAAATCATAAGAAAAAGGTGATGAAATGACAAAGTTCAAATATGCTTTTGATGACAATAAAAGATATCATACTTGGAATTACTATCTTAGAAATACATTTGGTGAAAAAATATTTAAGGTTTCTATAAATGCAGGATTCACTTGCCCAAATATAGATGGAAAAGTAGCTTATGGCGGATGTACCTACTGCTCCAAAGAAGGTTCTGGAGATTTTGCTGGTAATCCAAAAGATGATTTGATAAAACAGTTTAAAGAAATTAAAGAGATGATGCTAAAAAAATGGCCAAGCGCTAAGTATATTGGATATTTCCAGGCTTATACAAATACTTATGCTCCTTTAGAGGTTTTAAAGGAAAAATATGAAACTATCTTAGAGCAAGATGATGTAGTAGGTCTTTCTATTTCTACTCGTCCAGACTGTTTAGAAGATGATGTAGTTGAATATTTAAGTGAGCTAAATAAAAGAACTAATCTATGGATAGAGTTAGGTCTTCAAACTATTCATGACCCAACTTCAAAAATTATAAATAGAGGCCACGATTATAAGACTTTTGTAGAAGGTGTAAAAAAGTTAAAAGCTAAGAATATAAAAACTGTAGTTCATATTATTAATGGTCTTCCTGGAGAGGATTATAATATGATGATGGAAACAGCTAAAGCTGTGGCTGATTTAAATGTTCATGGAGTAAAGATTCATTTACTTCATGTTATAAAGGGTACTCCAATGGCAAAGATGTTAGAAAAGAATATGATGACTTTAATGACACAAGAAGATTATGTAAATCTAGTTTGTGATCAGTTAGAAATTCTTCCACCTGAAATGGTAATCCATAGACTAACAGGTGATGGGAAAAAAGAAGATTTAGTGGGTCCTCTTTGGTCTTTGAAAAAGTGGGAAGTACTAAATGCCATTGATGATACTCTAAAATCAAGAGATTCTTATCAAGGTATAAAGTACTCATCTTCAAAATAATAAATTTTCACATTAAAAAAGTCCTTCGTAAAATTATTTCCGAAGGACTTTTTTATAATTTATAATTATAAATTTTAAAGGGCGATGTTATGCTTGACCTACAACCTTTCTAAGGTCTAAATCAAGACTGTCTTCACTATCAGATGGTATTTTAGTAACACTCTTAAGAGCTAATATAGCGGAAACCATCATTAAGCAAACTCCAATTATTTTTATAGAATTGAATGGTTCTCCCATGATAATCCATCCAATCATTTGTGCAAATACTAATTCTATTGATGCTATTACACCAGCAACAGAAAGTTCTATTCCACTTTTCACACCACTTGTATAACAAATATAAGCAAGAGCTCCTGAAAATAATCCAAATCCTGTTATATTTAAAACTACAGACATATCTCCTATGCTAGCTCCAACTTTAGCAAAATTCACTTTACCTACAAGAAGTAATGCTCCTGTTAAAAATGAATAAATCATCATGGTTAAATTATTTACTTCATCTAATATATTTTTACTTATTATTGGCATTAAGGAATAAAGAATTGCTGCCATAATTCCACTTATAATTCCGAATGTACTTATATTTTGTAAATCTAAACTTCCTCCTGTAACAGCAAGTATCGCTGCCACTAAACATATACCTAAAGATAATAACTTCATTTTATTAATTTTCTCTTTGTATATAATTTTAGAAAAAATTGTAATAAATATTGGTGAAGTATAAAGTAATACAGCTGCTACTGCACTTCCTGAACTTTTTATTGAATTTACATAGCAGTAGTTAAATAATCCTTGACAAAGTAATCCTATTATTATTGAATAAATAAGTCCTTTTTTTGATACTTTTAATAAACTTGGATTTTTTATAATTGCATAAGTAAGTAATATAATGCACCCCATTGAAAGTCTTAAAAAACTTATTTCTTCTGTTGATAATCCTACATTACTTAAATTTGTTGTAAATAATCCTATACTAGACCAAAAAAGACCTGCAAGTAATATATATATATAACCCATCTTTCTTTCCTCCGTTTGAAACTTTATAATCTGTCTTTTGATTCCAATATTTGTTGTAGCAAATATTATGCCAATTTTTATATATTAATTTTCTTTAACAAAGTTGTTGAAATTTAGCCATTTTTTTTTATTGTATTTATACAGTTTAATTTTTTTTTAGATTTAAAATAAGTTATTTAACAAAATAAGTTGATTTAGACTTATTATTCCAATATAATTAAGTTATTTATGACTCATTTGCACTATAACGAAATTTAGCCAATATATTAAGTCTAAAACGACTCATTTGAAAAAAAAGGGGGGGGATAATTTTGAAGTTCAAAGAAGATTTTTATAAAAAAATCATGGATGCATCCCATGATGAGATTTGCGTTGCTGACAATAAAGGTAATCTAATTTATTGTAATAAAGCATTTGAAAAAAATTATGGAATAAAAAAAGAAGAGATGCTTGGTAAAAATGTTAAGCTTTTATCTGAAAAAGGTTATTCTACAGTAGGAGCTATACCACAGGTTTTAATAACAAAAAAAACTAGTTCTATGGAACAGTTTACTAATACAGGAAAAAAACTTGTATTAACAGCTACACCTCTATTTGATAGTAAGGGTGAAATTGAATTTATAGTTGAAAACACTAGAGATATTACAGAACTTAATCAAATAAAAAATAAATTAACAGATACACAAAATGAAGTTAATAAATATAAAAACGAAATTGAAAATATATATAGAACTACTCTGAAAATAGAAACTGATATTATTCTTACAGGAAATGTTATGAAACCCATAATCAATACAGTAAATCAAATTTCAAAAACAAATGTTATAGTTTTACTCCTTGGGGAATCAGGTACTGGTAAAAGTTCATTAGCCAGATATATACATAAAAATAGTAGAAGATCAGATAAACCATTTATAACTATTAACTGTGCAACCATATCACCAGAACTTCTTGAATCGGAATTATTTGGGTATGTGCCAGGTGCTTTTACAGGGGCTTCAACTAAAGGAAAGGCTGGTCTTGTGGAGCTTGCCCATGAGGGAACTTTATTTTTAGATGAAATTGGAGAGATTCCTCCAAGCCTTCAAGCAAAGTTTCTTCAGCTAATTCAAGAAAAAACCTTTACTCCAGTAGGTGGCATGAAAGAAAAAAAGGTAGATATTAGAATTATATCTGCTACAAACTGTGATTTATTAAAAAAGGTAGAGGAAAAAACATTTAGGGAAGACCTTTACTATAGATTAAATGTTATTCAATTAAAAATACCTCCTCTAAGAGACAGAAAGGATAACCTTATTGAATTAATAAAACATTACTTTAATAAGTATTGCTTTGAATTTAATATTAATAAAATAATTACAAAAGATGCCATAAAATTAATTTCTTGCTACGATTTTCCTGGTAACATTAGAGAACTTCAAAATATTATACAAAAGCTTGTTTTAACATCTACTAATCATGTGATTACTGAAAAAAATCTTCCAAAAGATATTTTTAACTATAACTTTGATTATAATATAGACGATAAGGAAGACTTTTTTAATGGAAATGATTTTGATACTTTAATGGAAACCTACGAAAAAGAGATTATTTCTAAAACCTACAAGCATTATAAAAGTTCCTATAAGGTGGCCAAATGCCTAAATATATCTCAATCCAAAGCTAGCAGACTTATTAGAAAGTACAATCTATAATAATTTAATCTAGAAGTTTTCTAAGAAAAAAATGCCAGGCTAAGCTGGCATTTTTTCTTTATTCCTCCCAATGAGAAGGCCTTTTTATAAATAGAGGTAATTTTGTTTTAGAGCTTCCTCTTGCACTATTTATTTGGGACTGAGTAAGGTACATTGTATTTTCCAAATTACAACCTCTAATATCTGCATCTCTCATATCTGCTCCAATAACAATTGCACCACTTAAATCTCTATGTTGTAGATTGGATCCTATTAATAAGGCTCCTGCTAAGTTTGTTCCTATTAGGTCTTTATTTCTAAGGTCCTTTCCTATAAAATCAAAACCTAAAGGTTCATCCTTTTTTGTTTTAGGATTTATTTTTTTTATTACATTTTCTCTAACCTCTTTTAGTAAGTAATTTACTTTTGTTCTATGCTCTTCCACATCAATTTTTAATACATTACTTGCACAAAGATTTGTAAGACTTTCTGTTTCTATTATCATTTCATTTATTCTTTTTTTCAAATCTTCACTTTCTGCAAAAGTAAAACTATCATACAAATACCAAATCATTTCTTGTAAGTTTTTTACTACTACAAAAACATCATACATTTCCTGTGATTTCTCTTGTGAATTTTTCCAACTTACATTTTCATATATGTTTTGAGCTACCTTTTGGCCTGCTCCAAGACAGTCATAGTTAATACATCCTTTAAGATTCTTTTTACTTAGATCTTTATGTATTTTGCAAGTAAAGTCATCTTTAAGGTTTTTGCAAGGTTGTCCTGCAATCTTATCTTGGGGGAAATTATCTATTGTAGAAAAATACAAGGCCACACAACAAAAACCAAAGCATTTGCTACAGTCTATTTTTAAATTCTTATAAGAACTTGTTTCATTATAATTTCTATACTTCATTTCAACTCCTATTATTTAGCAAATTTATTATAAAAATTTACTAGCATTCCTTCCTTTATATCTTCCATTTCATTTATACATCCTAGCTCTTCTAATATTGTTAGAGCAAAATACAGGGCAGTAGCTGGTCCTCTACTAGTTATTATATTATCATCTATTACTACAGCCTCATCTTCTATATAACTAACCTTTTCTTTTTCTTGGATAAAACCAGGATAAGAAGTACATTTTTTACCTTCAAGTATCTTAAAATACTCTAATGTTTCTGGCGCAGCACAAATTGCAGCAATTATTTTTTTGCTTTCATTCATTTTAGTAATTAATTCTTTTACACAGTTGGCTTTTAGGTTTTCTGCTCCTGGTAACCCCCCAGGAAGTACCACTGCGTCATAATCACCATAATTAATATCTTTAATACTACAATCAGATTGCACTACTATATTATGAGTTCCTCTCACGTACTCACCTTCTATAGAGCACATTTTACAATCAATATTACCTCTTCTAAGCACATCCACTACTGAAAGTGCTTCTATCTCTTCAAATCCGTCTGCTAATAAAACTAATACTTTTTTCATTTCTTACTCTCCTTAATTTTCAGTTATAATTTAAAATTGGAATCATTATCATCTTGAATTTTTTTTTCATTCTTGCTATTATTTAATAGATAGTTATTATAAGCAAAAATTTAGAAAATTCAAATATATACTTTAGCTATACACAAAACTTATGAGGTGAATCAATGTTAATTAACACACATTTTATTATATCTAAATCTGTATTAGATAAATTAGAATCAAATAAATCTTTCTTTTTAAGTGAAAAGAATTTTATTTACGGTAATATTAAGCCAGATATTTCTTCCAAATATGTGCTGAATAAGCATTATTTAGATGAGTCTTTGTCTATGGTTCTTGAAAAAATAAAATATCTATGTCACTTAACTTTAGATTCTTTAAAAAAATATTTTTCCATAAGTAAGCTAAGTCAAGAGTTAGGTGTTATTTGTCATTTTTTATGTGACTTTTTCACTACTCCACATAGCGAACGTTGGGAATTTTCTCATAGCATGAACAAGCACGTTACCTATGAAAAGGAACTAGCCTCTTATGCTAAAGACATGGATTTTTCAAATTGTGATCTAAATTGCCAAATCGATTATAATGTGGAAGAATTTTTCCATAACTTATACAAAAAATATAAATCTTGTCAAACTAGCTATGAAAATGATTTAAAGTTTTCAGCTTATGTTTGTAGCATGATTGTAAATCATGTTCTTGACTCAATATTGGCTAACACAGCAAATTCTTACGCATTAGAAAATTGTGTATAAAATAAATAGGACTATTATTTAGTCCTATTTATTTTTTTAATTTTTTCTATTGCCTCTCTAACGTTATTAACTATATAAGATGCACTTTCTTTAACATCTTTATTTGATTTATCCATTGCAAAACTATATTTTATATCTTTTAACATACATATATCATTAGGTGAATCTCCTATAGTTGCAACTTCATTCAAGTTTATATTATAATTTTCACAAATATGCTCTATTCCATGGCGTTTAGATACGTGATTAGGAACTATATTTAGGGTATAAGGCCCAGATAAGTAAATATCACAAACTTCACTAAATTCACTTTTGTAATAATACTCCAATCTTTTAAGTTCATCCATATTATTTGATACTATACCTACATTTCCAACTAGGTTATCAAAATTTTCTTTTTTAAACATTTCTTTATCTAAAATATAATCCTTAGTATAATTACTAAAAGCGTCTTCTCCTCCACTTAAAATAATATCACCATTATATTTTAAATAAAGATGTGCTAAATCTGATTCAAATCTATTTATAATTTTTCTCACTAAATAATCATCTATAGGCTCTTTAAATATTAAATTTTTATTTTTATCAAAAATAAAAGAACCATTTTCACAAATAAAATATCCATTTAACTTAATTTTATCACTTAACATATTATATGCCTGCTTAAAAACTCTTCCTGTTGCTACATGGAATATTACACCTTCTTTTTCTATATCCTCTATGGATTTTATATCTTCATCACTAATTCCATTATTATAAAGTGTTCCATCTAAGTCACAAAATATATGTCTTATCATTTTGCCTCCTAAAAATCTATATAATATTTAATAATTCTAGTCTTAAGTCGTTTAACAGAGTTTTACATGCTCTGTATCTAATTTGTTGCCTATCTCCGTTGAATATGTATTTTTTTACAATAGTTTTATTATTTATTTTAATTCCCATATATACAAGTCCTACAGGTTTTTCTTCACTGCCACCTTCTGGACCTGCTATACCTGTTGTAGATAACCCAATATTTGTGTTATGTCTTGCAGCAACTCCTTCTGCCATTTCTTTTGCACACTGCTCACTAACTGCACCGACTAAGTTTAGAGTTTCTTCTCTTACATTTAAACTCTTCATTTTTGCTTCATTTGAATAAGTTACACAACCTTCAATAAATACTGAAGATATACCAGGATAATTTATTAAAGAAGAAGATACCATCCCGCCTGTACAAGATTCTGCCACTGATATAGTTAAGTTGTTTTTTACTAGAAGTTTTGCCACTTCATCTTCTATTGTAGTTTCATCTTCACCATATACAGTTTCCTTAAATCTATTTTTAATTTCTTTTGCTACCGGTAAAATTAGTTGTTCTACTTCTTCAACAGTTTTTCCCTTTGCTGTTATTCTTACAGTGCACTCTCCATCCTTTGCATAAGTGGCTATAGTAGGATTTACTTGTTTTTGGATCAAATCTAGTAAATCATTTTCTACCTTGGATTCTCCTACACCAATTATTCTAATAACTTTTGACTTAAGTATGTCTTCACTATTTTTTTGTAAAAATTGTTTTACAAAGTTATCAAACATAGGCTTCATTTCTCTTGGAGGTCCTGGCATTACTATTATAGTTTTATTATCTTTTTCCATAATACATCCTGGTGCTGTACCATATTCATTTGGCAGTATGATAGAATTTACTGGAAAATAAGCCTGCTTTTTATTATTTTCAGTAGGTATTCTTTTCATTTTATTGTGTATTTCTATAATTTTATCCCATGAAGGCTGATGAAATTCCATATCTAAGTTAAGATATTTAGCACAGACCTCCTTTGTAAGATCGTCTTCTGTTGGCCCTAGCCCCCCAGTTAATACTACCAAGTCACTTCTTTTAAAACTTTCTTCCAACTGGTTTAACAATCTATTCTCATTATCCCCTACAGTTATTTGATAATATACATCAACTCCCATATTTGCTAATTCATTAGATAAATAATGAGTATTTGTGTTTAGTATATCTCCCAAAAGTATTTCAGTACCTACAGTAATAATTTCTGCTTTCATTAATATCACCTTCTTATTTATTTTAGAATGATGGTGGTGTCATAGCGCAAACTAAGACACATGTTTCATCACCATAATTTTCATACACATGAGGAATTTTACTATCAAAATAGAAACTATCGCCTTTTTCTAAAATGTATTCCTTATTTTCTAGTATTATTTTCATCTTCCCCTCAATTATATATCCACATTCTTCTCCTTTATGAGAAACTAGTTCTTTATTTATTTTAGTCTCTTTGTTTAATGTAATCAAAATAAATTCTATACTTTTATTATTCAAGTTTGGCATTAATAACTCATAAGACTTTGTAGAATCATTAGTGTTAATTGATTTTCTATGATTTTTTCTGACTACTATCTTTTCCTCTATATTTTCATCATCTTCATCAAAGAAGTAGCCAATATTAACTTCTAATACATTAGCAATCTTCCACATGACTTTTATTGATGGTACTACCATATTTCTTTCGATTTGACTTATAAGTCCTGTGCTTAGCCCACTTTCTTTAGATAAATCTATAATACTAAATTTCTTATTCTTTCTTAATTCTCTAATTTTTTTCCCAATGTCTATATTCATATCAATATCTTTTTTCATATATTCACTTCCTTAATACCCTTCAATACTTATAATCTTTTCTTTTTTCAATATATTAAATTCCCCCAATTATTCATATGTAATATTTTTTATATTTTCTATAAATATAATACTACATATATTTCCAATTTATATTAAAGATAGTAAAAATTCAAGTAAACTTAAAAAGTATTTATGATATTTAACAAATAAATTTACAAAATACATATTTTTTTAATATATTTACAGTATTTTATTAATATTCTTAACATTTTTTCAATATGTTGAAATTCGGTAAATTTTGTATTACAATTAAATTAATTTCAATATGTTGAAATTTTCAAAAAATTTATAGGAGGTTATTATGAAAACATTAATCAGTTCCGAAAATATATGGGTATTATGGGCTTTTATCACAGGCTGGGCAGCTTTTAGTATTTATTTAGAACAAAAATTTGAATGGGCTTCTAAAGTTTCAGGTGCTATCATCGCTCTTATTGGAGCATTAATTTTATCTAATTTGAAAGTTATACCTACAGAGTCGGTGGTGTATGATCAAGTATGGACTTATGTTGTTCCCTTAGCAATTACTCTACTTCTTTATCAATGCAATATCACAAAGATATGGAAAGAAAGCGGAAAAATACTTGTATTATTCTTAGTTAGTGCCATAGGTACCATGCTTGGTTCTACTTTAGGGTTTTTACTTTTAAATAAACATATTCCTGAATTAGGACAGTTAGCTGGTATGATGACTGGTTCATACATAGGTGGTGGTGCAAATTTTGCAGCCATGGCAAGTGCTTTTGAAATTCCTGGAGATTTAGTTTCAGCTGCAGTAGTTTCTGATAATCTATTAATGGCTCTTTATTTCTTTGTATTAATATCCATTCCATCTATTGCTTTCTTTAGACAAAAGTTTAATCATCCTCATATAGAAGAAATTGAAAAAGTAGGAATAAAAGAAGGTGAAACAGCTGCATCTTCATATTGGAAAAGTAAAGAAGTGTCTCTAAAAGATATTGGATTTTGTATAGGTTCTGCTTTTATAATAGTTGCTTTATCTGTAAGTTTAGCAGAGTTTTTAGCTTCTATAATACCAACATCTAATGCTTTTCTAAAAATAATTAATACTTTACTTGGAAATCAATATTTAATAATAACAACTGTAACTATGCTTTGCGCTACTCTTAAATCAGACTTCTTTGGAAATTTAGGTGGAGCTCAAGAAATAGGAACATTTTTAATTTATCTTTTCTTTGTAGTTATAGGTGTTCCTGCATCAATATCATCTATAATTAACAATTCACCACTGTTGTTAGTATTTTGCTTAATAGTAGTTTTAATAAATATGTTTGTAACATTTGGTGCTGCAAAATTATTCAATTTTAATTTAGAAGAAGCAATTTTAGCATCTAATGCATGTATTGGTGGTCCTACAACTGCAGCAGCTATGGCTGTTTCTAAATCCTGGTCTAAACTTATAGCTCCAATTATGCTAATTGGAACTTTAGGATATGTAATAGGAAATTACTGCGGTATAATAGTTGGAAATTTTTTAATGTAGCAAGTAAACTATTTATGAAAGAAGGGATATTATGATATTTGATTGTCACTCTGATACTTTTACTCATATTACTTTAAGAAGAGAAAAAAAAGAAAATAATATTTTTAAAAATTATCATTTAAATAATTTTAAAAAAGGTAATGTTTGTGGCAGTATCTTTGTTATTTGGATAGACCCACCCTATGATAATAATCCTTCTCTTAGGGCAAAGGAAGTCGTAAATGCTTTAAAAGATGAAATTAATGAGAGCAAAGATATTATTAATGTGGTGAAGTCATACAAAGATATAGGAAAAGGATTTCTAAAAAGTAAGGTCGATATTGTAATTGGGATGGAAGGTTTAAGTCATATAGGTAGCAACATAGACAAAATTAATTATTATCATGATGAAGTTCATGTTAGACATGCTTCTCTTACTTGGAATGAAGAAAATGAGCTTGCCACTGGTGTTTGTGGTGATGATAACAGGGGATTAACTTTAGCTGGCAAAAATGCAGTTAAAAGATTAGAAGATTTAAATATGTTAGTAGATGTATCTCATCTAAATGAAAAATCTTTTTGGGATCTAGTAAATGTGGCTTCAAAACCAATAATAGCATCTCATTCTAACGCAAAATCATTATGTGATGTTAAAAGAAATCTATGTGATGAACAATTAAAGGCTGTTGCAAATAGTGGCGGTGTAGTTGGTCTTAATGGTTTTAGTGGTTTTGTAAGTCACAATAAAGATAAGCAAAATCTCCAAGGATTTGTTGACCATATTGATTATATTGCAGATTTGATAGGTGTTGATCATATCTGTTTAGGTTTTGATTATTGTGATTATTTAGAGAGTGGTACACTTTCTTCTTTTTCAGAAGATGTAGATAATCCTAACGTTAAAAACCTTCAAAGTGCATCTCATTCTAATAATGTTACTAGAGAACTTAGAAAAAGAGGTTATCTAGAAGATGAAATAGATAAAATAACTCATAGAAACATATTTAGAGTTATGGAAGATGTTTTAAGATAAAGAAAAGAGGAATGTTATTTTCATACATTCCTCTTTTCTTTTTTTATAAACCACGCTATTTAAAAATTAAGCTATCTGTGGTACTTTCAGATTTAGCAACTTAAACATATAATTGTTACTAGAAAAATAAATTTACCACAAAACTACAAGTGATTGGAAATTATTTGCTTGACTAAAGCTAAATGCTAGTGGCAAAAAATAAAATATGTAAATTTTTATCTTATGCACTTTGCATGAGGTATATTAAGGAGTTGTTAATTATGAAGAAAAAAGTGGCTGTTTTAATGGGTGGAATTTCTACAGAAAGAGAAGTTTCTTTAAATTCAGGAAAATCTGTTCTTAATGCTTTAGATAGAGATAAATATGAAGTACATGAAATAATCTTAAATAATAAAATGGATGTTATAAATAAAATGCCAGAAGGTATCGAATTTGCATTTTTAATGTTACATGGTAAATATGGTGAAGATGGTACTATACAAGCAATATTAGAATCTATGGATATTCCTTATTCTGGATGTGGACCTTTAACTTCTGCCATGTGTATGGACAAAAACATTACTAAAAAAATGTTAAGAGATTCTGGTGTTCCAACTGCAGATTGGACTATAGCAAAATCAATAGATGATATAGATTATGATAAAATAGAAAAAATGGGTTATCCAGTTTTTATAAAGCCAAATAGTGGTGGTTCTTCTGTTGCTACTTTCAAAGTAGAAAAAAAAGAAGATGTTGAGGCCGCTGTAAAAGCTGGTTTAGAAGTTGATAGTGTGGTAATGATAGAACAATATCTACCAGGTGATGAATACACTTCTTTTGTTTTAGATGGTGAAATTTATCCAACTATAAAAATATCAACTACTAAAGGTTTCTTTGACTACGAAGCAAAGTATTCAACTGGTGCTAATGCAGCAAAAGAAGAAATAGTTTATTTAGATGATGAATTACAAGAACAAATTGATATAGCATCTAAAACAATTTGGAATATATTTTACTGTAGAGCTTATGTAAGAGTAGATTTTATATTATCAAATGGAAAGTTTTATGTTCTTGAATTAAACACACTTCCTGGAATGACAACTACAAGTTTAATCCCAAGAAGTGCTAATGCTAAAGGCTTATCTTATAGCCAATTAGTAGACAAAATATTGGAGACGTCAATAAAATAATAGCCTAGACTAAAACAAGTTTATTTAATATAATTACTTTATATAAATAAAGCTTAGAGGTGATAATTTGTTATTCTCCGATTTAACAATTAATGAAAATGAACCAATATATATTCAGATAAAAAAATATTTGGAAGAAATGATTTCTAAAGGACTTCTTCCTCACAATTCTAAGCTTCCTTCAACAAGGGAGCTTAGTTTGCTTTTAAATGTAAGTAGAAACTCTATTGTATCGGCTTATGAAGAATTAAAGTCTGATGGTATTATTTATTCTATTTCTGGAAAAGGAACTTTTGTGAATAGTGATAATAATATCAGCAACAGTCATTGGAATATAGATTACAAAAACTTTGAAAATGATTATATGAAAACTGCCAATAAAATGGATATTATGAAAAGTGAAATACGATGGAAATCTGGTCAAATTTCTTTTAAAAGTATATCTCCTGATGGCGATTTATTTGATATGGAAGAATTAAAAAAATCTTTTTTAAATAGATTTAATTTGGAAGGCCATAAGTTGCTAAACTATGGCTATGCCCAGGGATATAGGCCATTAATAGACTATTTACATAGATATATGAACAAAAAAGGTGTAAATACTACAAATAAAGACATTCTAATAGTCAATGGTTTCACAGAAGGATTAAATCTTATAATCTCAACACTAACTAATAAAGGTGATTATATATTTTGTGAAAATCCTACACATAATACATCTATAAAAATAATGAAATCCTATGGACTTAATATTATTCCAATAAACATGGATGAAAATGGTCTTGATTTTAAAGACTTAGATATGAAGTTAAAAAAATATAAAAGCAAAATAAAATTTTCTTATATTACTCCTTCTTATCATAATCCTACAGGTATGGTTATGTCTCCAGAAAATAGATACAAGTTTTATAATTTAATGAAAAAAAATAACATACCAATTATTGAGGATGGATTCAATGAAGAACTTCTCTATTCTTCTTCTCATATATTTCCTATTTGTTCTTTAGATAACAATAGCAATGGTGTAATTTATATTGGTAGTTTTTCTAAAATATTATTTCCAGGACTTAGAATAGGATGGATTTTATGTGATAAAAATCTGATAGATAGATTGGAAAGTGTAAAAAGATGTACTACTATACATGTTTCTTTCTTAGATCAAGGTATCTTGTATGATTATTTACAAAATGGAGCCTTTGAAAAATATATAAAAAAGACTAGGAAGTTTTATGGGGATAAATTTAACTTTGCCAAGCAGTGTGTTGAAAAATATATAGAGTGTGATTATATATTAGGCGATGGAGGGCTTCATTTATTTCTAGCTTTTAAAAATTTAAATACTAGAAAGCTTCTTCATGAATGCTATAAAAAAGATGTAATCTTTATGCCTGGTGACTTGTTTTATATTGATGACAAAGGTGAAAATACCCTTAGATTAGGTTTATCTCGATTATCTGATGATGATATAGAAAAGGGAGTTAAAATTATAGGTGAAACTATAAAAGAATTAGACTATAAATAAATTGTAATTTCATTACATAAAAAATGCGTAAAGCCAATAGCTTACGCATTTTTTTATGTAAGTGACCTAATAAATTTGTTCATTTCAATAATTAACTTTTAACTTTATAATAAGTTTGTGTTTTTAAAATATATCTTTTTATATTAAAGACTTCCAAGCAATACACCTTATATGTTATAATTACATTGAATATTTAACCTTACTTATTAAATTTATATTAATATAAGTAAATTTTAAATATTCATGACATAATATAAATGACAAAACTTTTTATTAATATACATAGGGAGGAATTTTTTAATGACGGGTGTAAATCTTAACAGACAAGAATTAGAAAATATATATGGCCAAATAAGTCCTTTTGAGTTCAAAAATAAGCTTATAGAACTTGCTACCATATCAAATAGAAAAAGTACTAGAACTTTACTTGATGCTGGGCGTGGAAATCCAAACTGGGTTGCTGCTACACCTAGAGAAGCATTTTTTACTTTTGGTCATTTTGCCGTAACAGAAAGTAGACACTCTTGGGATAATGGTGATTTAACTGGAATACCTAAAAAAACAGGAGTCTATGATCGTTTTTGTAAATTCGTTGAAGAAAATGCTTCTATGCCAGGAATAAATACTTTAAAAGAAATTATAGATTATGGTATCAATGATTTAAAATTTGATGCTGACCATTTTTTACATGAATTAACTGATGCAATAATTGGAGATAACTATCCTTTCCCTGACAGAATGCTTGTTCATATAGAAAAAATAGTTAAAGAATATCTAAAAACAGAAATGAAATATGACTTAGAAAAAGGTGGCGACTTTAATGTATTTGCTGTGGAAGGTGCCACTGCTGCCATGTGTTATATATTTGATTCATTAATCGCAAATAACCTACTTCTTAAAGGAGATAAAATTGCCATAATGACTCCAGTATTTACACCTTACTTAGAAATTCCTCATCTTCCAAGATACGAGTTTGAAGTCGTATATATAAACTCTGATGAAGTCGATGAAAAAGGTGAACACACTTGGCAATGTTCACAAAAAGAATTGGAAAAATTAGCAAATCCAGATATAAAAGCATTATTTGTAGTTAATCCAAGTAATCCACCTTCAGTAGCCATATGTGATAAATCCATATCAAAAATAGTAGATATAGTTAATAATCATAATCCTAATTTAATGATTATTTCTGATGATGTTTATGGCACTTTTGTTCCAGGTTTCAGATCTTTAATGGCAAATTTACCATACAATACTATAGGAACTTACTCTTATTCAAAATACTTTGGTGTTACAGGTTGGAGACTTGGTACTATCGCTTTACATGAAGAAAATGTATTTGATAAATTAATAAAAGAATTACCTTATTCTATAAGAAAGAGAACAAATAAAAGATACTCTGATATGAACCCAATACCAGAAGATGTACCTTTTATAGATCGAATAGTTGCTGATAGTAGGCAAGTTGCTCTAAATCATACTGCTGGTCTTTCTACTCCTCAGCAAGTTCAAATGGCCTTCTTCTCTGCATTCACTCTTATAGATAGAAAAAATGATTACAAGAAAAAGACTATGGATATATGTATCAGACGTAAAAAATTGTTATTTAATTCTTTAGGTTTAGAATTAAATAATGATCCAAATGATGCTTGTTACTATACTGAGTTTGACTTATTACAATGGGCTGAAAAAAATCATGGCTTAGAATTTGCAAACTATTTGAAAGCAAACTTCAAACCTGTAGATATATTATTTGATTTAGCCCAAGACTCATCAATTGTTTTACTTGGTGGTGGTGGGTTTGCTGGACCTGAATGGTCAATAAGAATTTCACTTGCCAACCTATATGATGAAGCATATGCTACAATTGGTATAGCTTTAAGAAGAATACTTGATGACTATGTCACTAAGTGGAAAAAAACTTTATAAGTTTATAGGTAGCTATATAGCTACCTATTTTTGTATCTTCAGTTTCACAAAATCTTCTCTTACTAATATATCTAAAGATTCCTTCAACTGTTCTAAATCTGTAATTTCCAGAGATACGGTTATATTATTATTTATATCATTTAGCTTATTAAGTATTCTTATTACATTCATACTTCCTTTGTATATGCCATAATGACTATCTTTATCTTTATAATTATTGTGTAAATGTATATGACTTAATTTATAAGAAAGAGCATTTATCCATTCTTCTACACTTATTTTAGAATAAGCATTTATATGACCTATGTCTATGCAAACAGAAAAATTATCTTTATTTGTTCTCGTCATTAAATCATCCAAAAGCTCATATTCTTCATCAAGTACATTTTCTATAACTATTTCCTTATTATTTTTCCCCTTCAAAAACTCAATCCAAAAATCATACGCATTCTTTTTCCATTCTAAATATGTATACGTCCTTGGTGTATATCCATTATGATAAAGTATTTTCTTTGCTCCTAAATCATTCGCCACCTCATACGCTTGATCCATTCTCAACTTAGTTATCCTTTTTATCTCACTGTCGCGGCTTGCAGGACATAAATCTGCATATGGGCCATGAATTATTAAATCAATATTTCCATATAAATCTTTTAACTCTTTTTTGTATATCTCCATAATCTCATATCTATTATCTAATATATAAGGATTAGCAAACTGCACAACTTCTAAACCTACATCATATTTTCTGAGTATTGGTAAAATTTTTTCTGTTTCTACTAACTGAGATACGTAAAATCTCATCTTATCACCTCTAATTTTTATTTTAATTTTTTCTTCTTGTATAATTTTCTTCTGCAATCCTAATACTATAAATTTTATATATCTTTTCAATAAACATCAAACTTTCATTTATAAAAATTTTAACTTTTCAAAATAGCTAGTCTATGAATATGTATTTGAGTTATAATAAGTTTATATTTTGACTAATAATTATAAATATAATAAATGATAATATGCAAAGGTGATAGAAATGAATTTAATAAGCTTAGAAAATATAAGTAAAAACTACTCAGAAAAAACATTATTGAATAATATTTCTCTAGGTATAAATGAGGGAGAAAAAATAGGACTTATCGGTGTTAATGGTACTGGTAAATCTACTTTATTAAAAATAATAGCTGGAGTTGAAGAAAGTGAAGCTGGAACTATAATTAAGGCTAACAAAGTTAGAATTGAATATCTTCCACAAAACCCATACTATGATGAAGAAGCCACTGTTCTTGAGCAAGTGTTTAAAGGTACTTCTTCTGAAATGAAATTAATAGGTCAATATCAAGATATATTAGAAAAAATAAATCATAATTACGATGAAAAATTAAATGATATACTACTTTCTCTTCAAAGTAAAATGGATGATTTAAATTTATGGGATTTGGAAAGTGATGCAAAAACCGTACTTATGAAATTAGGAATAAAAGACTTTAATCAAAAGGTAAAAGAGTTGTCTGGTGGACAAAGAAAAAGAGTTTCCCTTGCTTCTGCTTTAATTACTCCTTGTGAATTGTTAATACTAGACGAACCTACTAACCATTTAGACAACGATACAATAGACTGGTTAGAAGAATATCTAAATAAATTTAAAGGTTCATTACTTATGATAACTCATGATAGATATTTCTTAGATAGAGTTACTAATAGAATAATAGAATTAGACAAAGGTAGACTATTTAGCTATGATGGTAACTACTCTGTTTTCTTAGAAAAAAAAGCCGAAAGACTCGATTTAGAACAATCTTCAGAACTTAAGCGTCAAAATCTACTAAGAACAGAACTTGCTTGGGTTAGACGTGGAGCTCAGGCCCGTAGTACTAAACAAAAAGCAAGACTACAAAGATTTGATGAACTTGTTAATGCAGATAAAAATATAATTGATGAAAAGTTAGATATATCTGTAGGATCATCAAGACTTGGAAACAAAATTATAGAAATCCATAATATATCTAAAACTTTTGATGATAAAAAAGTAATAGCTAATTTAGAATACACTTTAGCTAGACATGACAGGATAGGTATCATAGGTAAAAATGGTTTAGGTAAATCTACTCTAATTAACATACTTGACGGTAAAATCAAACCTGATAGCGGTGAAATTGAAATAGGTGAAACAGTTAAAATAGGTTGTTTTTCTCAAGATGATTCGCATATGCACCCTGATATGAGAGCCATCGATTATATAAAAGAAGAAAGTGACTACATTACAACTGCTGATGGAAGTAAAATTACTGCTTCTCAAATGTGTGAAAAATTCTTATTTGATGGAACTATGCAGTATACTTATATTAGAAAGTTATCCGGTGGTGAAAGAAGAAGGTTACACCTTCTTAGAATTTTAATGTCTGCACCTAATGTTCTTTTACTAGACGAACCTACAAATGACTTAGATATAGAAACTTTAAATCGTCTTGAGGACTATTTAGATGAATTCAAAGGTGTAGTTATAACTGTATCACATGATAGATACTTCCTTGATAGAATTTGTAACAAAATATTTGCATATGAAGGTAGAGGTAAAATTCATATATATACAGGGAATTACAGTGATTATTTAGTATATAGAGAAAATAAAAAAATAGAATTTGAGGAGTTTGCTCAAAGTATCACAAAAGAAGAAAAAATTAAAAAAGAAAAGCCAAAAAATGATAAAAAACTTAAGTTCTCTTTTAATGAACAAAGAGAGTTTGACACTATAGATGATGACATTGCTAAATTAGAAGACAAAATTAAAAAACTTGAAGGAGATACAAGCAAATTTGCAACAAACTTTACAAAACTTCAAGAAATAATGAATGAAAAAGAAAAATTAGAAGAAGAATTAGAACATAAATATGAAAGATGGGAGTATTTAAATAATCTAGCAGAAGAAATATCTATCCAGAAATAATAGTCCATTCGTTCATAAAACCAACGTATAAGTCTTTACTTAGTGGCAGACTTATACCGTTACTTAAAATTTAGTTTGGAGGTTTAGATAATGAAAATAATCGCCCATAGAGGACTAAGTGGGTTTTATCCAGAAAACACTATGTTAGCCTTTAAGAAATGTCTTGACTTAAACATATATGGCATTGAAATAGATGTTCAAAAAACAAAAGACAATCATCTTGTAGTTATACACGATGAAAAAGTTGACAGAACATTTAGTGGTACCGGTTATATTAAAGATATGACTTTAAAAGAACTTCAATCTTTAAATTCTAATTTCAAAAATTATGAAAATAACAAGGACTGCAAAATACCTACTCTAAAAGAGGTTCTTATATTATTTAAACCTACAGACTTTATAATAAACATAGAACTAAAAAATAGCAAAATAAAATACAAACACTTAGAAGAAAATGTGATTCACTTAGTAAAGGAATTAAAAATGGAAAGAAGGGTAATTATATCTTCTTTTAGGATAAAGAGCCTTCATAAAGTAAAAGCTCTTTGTCCTAAAATACCAAGGTCTTATTTGATCAGTAAAAAATTTTATAAATATAGACTTAAAAGTATAATCTTTTCAAAAGT
This sequence comes from Terrisporobacter glycolicus ATCC 14880 = DSM 1288, assembly GCF_036812735.1. Lineage (NCBI taxonomy): Bacteria > Bacillati > Bacillota > Clostridia > Peptostreptococcales > Peptostreptococcaceae > Terrisporobacter > Terrisporobacter glycolicus. The sequence continues at coordinate 2,710,658 of NZ_CP117523.1, forward strand.
TATAAAAAACAAATCTACTTATATAAGTAGTAGTTATTCTATTACAGACAAAAAATTTATTAAGAAATGCCATAGAAGAGATCTGCAAATTCTTTGTTACACAGTAAATACCGTTGAAGAATATGAAAAACTATTAAAATTTAAAGCAGATGGAATATTTACTGATTTTCCTAATATACTTTCCTCAATAGATAAATAAATTTCATATATATTTATGAAATTTTAGTAAAGTTTTAAACAATTCCAAGGTGTATATACACATGTATTGACATAATCTCTTAGTAAATATAAAATAAGCTTATATTATATTGGGAGGTTTTTTATGGAAAAAATATTAGATAACTACAAAGCATTGGTAAATAATTTAAATAATTTATCTAACATTGATATTAATGACTATGATTTAAATAAAACCGGATTATTTATAGTAGATATGAATAATGGATTTGCCAAAGAAGGTGCTCTATCTTCTCCAAGAGTAGAAAAAATAATAAATCCTATAGCTGATTTTGGAAAATTAATCTGTTCTAAAATAAATACAATTGTAGCTTTTACAGACACTCATAATGAAGATGATGTAGAGCTAAAAAGTTACCCTGCTCATTGTTTAAGAGGAGATAAAGAAAGCGAAATTGTAAAGGAAATACTAGATATAAATAATATAGAGATATTAGAAAAAAACTCTACCAATGGATTTTTTGTTATGAATATGGAAAAATACAAAAACTTGGATAATTTCATAGTTGTAGGATGTTGTACTGATATTTGTGTCTATCAATTTGTGCTAACTTTAAAAACATACTTCAATCAAAATAACTTAGATAAAAACATTATAGTTCCTGTAAATTTAGTGGAAACTTATGATATAGATATGATTCATAGCGGTGATTTTTTTAACACTGTTTTTTTGAATAGTATGATGCAAAACGGAATTAATGTAGTTAAAAGTATTTTAATATAATTAAATTAAAAGGTGTTGTTTCTTTTGGAAATAACACCTTTTTTATTATAATTGCAAATTAGACTACAATATTGTTTGTAAGTGTCATACCTAACAATACAAAGCCAAGAAAAATGTTTATAATTCCTAATGTACAGTCTTCGGATTCAGTATTAACCAATATTTCTTCGAATCCCGTGTAAAATAATCCAGCTATACATAAACATGAAATAATTAAAATCGTTGGTATTCCTAAAATATAGATTTCATTAATACCTAAAAATAACGCTAAAAATAATAATAAAGTTTCCTTTACTGCCGTTAATATCATTTTCTATTCCTCCATTCCCCCCTTATACCCCTATTGTATTTCACTTCTTTCAATAAATCCATAATATTTAAAATTTTCTGTAAATATTTCACATAAAAAATACACTCCTATTTGAAGTGTATTTTAATAATCGTACTCTTTGCATTTTTCACAAATAGTTATTTTTAATTTTTCATTGTTAATACTTTTGTATGATAATAATAATTCATTCAGTTGAGCATCTACTAAATTTATGCAACCTTCACTAATTAAAGTTACGTTCTCTTTTTCAATAATAATTTTCATATCATTTACTTCATTCTTTAAAAAAGTTGTTGTTAACTCCTTACTTTCTAAATCTTTATTATATTTTTTATAAAAATCAGAGTTTTTATCTATATCATAATCTACTTTTTCTTTTATTTCATTTATTGTACTTTGTGTATTATTTGTAGGATTAAATTTATTTAAATCATCAAAGCTTAAGCTGTTAGGGTTTAAACCAAGATTTTTTATTTGCTGGTCCAGCTCCGTTGGATCTACCCCATATCTTTCCATTAATTTATTTTGCATTTTTAAAAACTTCTCTTGTGATATATTATTTTCTCTCATATATTCATATATTTTAGATGTAAATTGAGACATAGTCATACTTCCATCTGCCACAGAGAAATATAAATCATACATATAATTTTCAAATTTATCTACATCACTGTCTTTCACTTTATTTTTTAATTCATTAAAATCAATTATTCTATCATCAGACATGTTAATTCCTCCTGCCAAAATTATACTTAATATGAATTATACCACACTTATTTAAATATACATAATATAAAAATATAAAAAGAAATGTGGTGATTACTTTGTCATTTCGTCTCTTTCTTGTTTTTGCTATTTTATTAATATTAGTTACACCTCAGAATAAATCATCTTAAGGATAGTTTACTATCCTTAATTTATGCTTTTCATTAATATTATTTTATTTTCATAAGAGTTAAGGCAACAATTCATATTTAAAGGTATGGTAACCATAGGCATACAGTGACCAGACTTCAAGTTACATATAGTTGGCTTTTTATTTTTTATAGCAATCTCTTTAAGTATATTTAAAATTCCTTCGTCATTTTGAAATGCTTTTTTACAATTTGTAAATTCTCCAAATATTATTCCTTTACAATCATTAAACTTACTGGCCATTTGCATATGATTTAACATTTTATCAACTTTATAAGTATATTCTCCTATTTCCTCTATAAATAATATTTTATTTTTTGTGTCTATTTCATATTTAGTTCCCAGTGTTGAAACAATTACAGATAAATTTCCTCCTGTTATTACACCTTCACAATAACCTTCATATAAGGACATTAAGTTTTCATTAGATGGATTTTCAATTACTAATTCTTCTTTAAAATTTAAAGCTTTTGTCAATGAACTATAAGTAAATTCGTCCCATTTTTTTATACTTGCCGCCATAATACCGTGATAAGTTACTAAGTTAGATAGCTGATTTATAGCTATATGAAGAGCTGTAACATCAGAAAAACCTATAAATGCCTTAGGATTATCTCTAATTATAGTAAAATCTATTAAATCGAGAATCCTGGCACATCCATATCCTCCTCTAACGCAAATAATAGCGTCTATATTTTTATCTAAAAACATTCTCTCTAAATCTAAAGCTCTTTCTTTGTCTTTACCACTTAAATATCCTTTGTATGATAAATAGCAACTCTTTCCTATCTTAACTTCATAACCTAGTCTATTTAATTCATATTTTATTTCTTCTATTTTTATATCTCTTAAGGGCCCTGCTGGTGCAATCAACCCTATCGTATCTCCTTTTTTTAAATGATCTGGATATCTCATATTATCCCCCATTCCATAATATTTTACTTATTTATTAGCATTTTATACGAATTACAATAGTAATATTACTATAAGTAAATTTATAAATATTTATAGTTATATATTATTAAAATTTTTCTAGGAGTTGATTAATATAAAAAAAGAAAAAATAGTACTAAAATTTACCCTAATTTCTTTTATTATCTATATGGTTACCATGTTAATTTTTGAGGCAATTATATATACAATAGCAGGAATAGGTTTTTTATCTTTTTTAGGATTTACATATGATTCATATACAAACGTTATAATATTCCTAATAATTTGCTATATTATGCTTATCCCTGCCGATTATTACACTTCTATTTTAATTGGTTTATTTAAAGTTAAAAGCAATATTTCTAGGTTTCAACAAAGAGCCATGGATTTTATTCTATATACTTCTTTTTCTTGTTTAGTAGTTGGAATTGTAGATTTTTTTATGGAAGGAATAAGTATAAGTCCCGCTAATCAAATTCTTTTTGTTTTACTTTACTATCTACTAGAAATATATTCTGATGTTTTACTTTTAAGCAAATAAAAAGTCTATCAAAGGATAGACTTTTTATTTATACTAAAATAATAATTTTTCAATTTTCTTGGTCATTTCACAAGATTCACCCCAAAACTCATCTATATCTACTACCGTTTCACTTACATTTGCAAACTCACATGCAAATCCTGTAACATGACTATTTATAGTTGAAAGAACACTGGATTTCAAATCACAAATATTTCTATTTTTTATTTTTTTTATAAAATCCCTTATTAATCGTTCTTCAGAATTATCTTTATCAAGCTTAATTACTACTTCTTTCTCATTTATAAATTTTTTAATAGTAATAGTGTTATCTTGCAAATCTGCATAAACTTCTCCATGAGTAAACATGAGTGTTAAGTTTCTATTTTCTTTTTTCATAAATGCACTAATATTAAGTGTTGCTGTAATATTATTTTTAAATTTAAGTATGCTTATTAGATTATCAGAAACATTATTATCACAAGAATATACACATTGTCCATATTGGCCCTCTTTTAATATATTCTTTACGTTTTCCTCCGTTGGATTTATATGTAGTGCATGACTCATTTCATCATCATTAAGGTAAATTTTTTGAGCACAATAAGGACATTCTTTTTCTTTACTACATCTTATACATAGCTCACTCATATCTAGTTGCAAATTTTTCCTTATAAAGTGATTTAGTTTACCGAAAGATGAAATCTTCTCACATTGTGAATTTGTTAAAAATTCAAGTATATCTAAATCATAGCAACTATTTGTTAAAATAAGTGGAGCCGTATCATTATCCAATCTCCAATTTCCTCTTACAAAATTATGTGCAAATTTCTTGTACCCTATATAAGAATTATAATTAATATTAATTAAATTTCCCATTTCTTTGCTTAATATTATTTCTCTAATCTTTAAGAATAAATTTGAATATCTAAAAGGCATTGTAGCCATAAAAATTTTATCTTTGTTTTTTTCACATAAATCTTTTAAATGAAATAATTTATCTAGGTTATTAGCAACAGGACCTTCAACTAAAACATCATAGCCTTTTTCTAAAGCAGCAGTCGCTATATGAAAATGAGTATTATCATTACTACAAACTATAACTGCATCTGCCATTTTTTCTTTTTCAAAAAAAACATTTATATCTTCAAATACTTTATTCTCAGGTAAATCGAATATTTCCTTAAACTTTTCTCTTCTTCCTATTTTAATTTCTACAACTGCTACAACTTCACATATATCATTATTATTTTTTATAAATTTACCATAGGTGTATCTCCCCCTTACACCTGCTCCAATTATAGCTAATTTAACTTTATTCATCAGACAATCCCCTTTATTAGAAAAATAAATTACTTCTATAAATAATTATAATATACATTTTTCATATTTAGATTATTTTATTAACTTATCTTGTTTTTTGTTATATAGGAACATATACAAAGCTGCTGCAAATATTATAAAGTAACCTACAACACTAATACTATCTGGATATGCACCAAATAAGAATATACTTAAAATAGCTGAGAATATGATATTACTATAATCAAATATTGAAATTTCTTTAGCTGGAGCATATTTATAAGCCAAAGTAATTCCAAATTGACCAAGACTGGCAAATACACCTGCTAATATTAAATAAATAAACTGCATCGATGTCATTGGCTCATAAACCATTAGAAACATTGGTAAAACTGTAATTAATGAAAATGTAGAAAAGAAAAATACAATGGTATAATACTCTTCTTTATTTCCTAGCATCCTTACAAAAGTATATGCAAGAGCAGCGAATACTGCACTTAAAAAGCCTATCATATATGGCACAACTCTAACATCAAAGGTAGGTTTTATTATAAATAGTGCCCCAATAAATGCAACAATTATAGCTGATATTTGTTTCACATTAATTTTTTCCTTTAATATCAAAGCACAAAATATTACTACTAAAAATGGACTTATTTTATTTAACATATTTGCATCTGATAATACTAGCTTATCTATAGCATAATAATTAAAAATAACTCCAATTGTTCCAAATATAGAACGATATATTAATATTTTTCTATTTTCTTTTTTTCCTGTAAAGCTTCCTTTATGTTTTATTATTAAAAATAATGCAATTGTTGCAGCTACCAAATTTCTAAAAAACACTTTTTGCATATTAGGTAAGTCACCTGATAATTTTATAAAAGCCGACATAACTGCAAATCCAAAGGCAGATAAAATTATAAAGAATATGCCTTTTAATCTGTTTGATTTTGTTATTTCACTCATTTTTTCTCCTTTTATTATTAATTTTTCCTAAAATGATACTAATCTATTTTATATGGGTAAAATGCAATAGTCAAATTTTTTATACCCATTTCATTACATTTATATTTATACATATTCATATTTTTTATAATAGTATATTGCATATTTCTAAATTATCTATACAATATTAATAGTGATATTATTTTATATTTTACAATTTTAAAATAGAAGGTGAATAAATGAAAGAAAAATATACCGTTCCTATATATCAAAAAATAGCATTAGATTTAGCAAATAAGATACATACTGGGGACATAAAAGAAGGTAGTACTCTTTATGGTCGTTCTATACTTGCTGGGAAATACAATGTTTCTCCAGAGACAATAAGAAGAGCAATAAAACTACTAGAAGATATCGACATAGTTGAAAGTATAAAAGGTAAAGGTGTAATAGTTTTATCTTCTAATAATGCATTATCTTTTATAAAAAAATATGAAGACATTACAAACATATCTTCTTATAAAAGTAATTTATATAGATTACTTGAAGATAAATCAAGAATTGATAGCGATATAATTCTTACATTAAACAAAATATTAGATTACTCTGATAGATTAGAAGTTATTAATCCGCTAGTTCCTATACAGTTTACTGTAGAAGCTCACTGTAAATTCATTGGAAAAACAGCAGCAGAAACTAAATTTTGGCAAAATACTGGCGCTACTATTGTTGCAATAAAAAGAGGAGATGAATTAATTATTTCTCCAGGACCTTATATAGTATTTATGGAAAAAGATATCTTATTAGTTGTTGGTGATAGATATATTTACAACTCAGTACCAACTTTCTTATACGATTAAATTTTTACTTGAAAATTTACTATTAATAAAGGCATATGAAGCTTGTAACCTTCATATGCCTTCTTATTATTCTTCGTCTTCTCTAGCCCAATCAAGTGCTCTAGATACAGACTTTTTCCATCCCTTATATAGTTTTTTTCTTTTCTCCTCTTCCATAGAAGGTGTAAAATGCTTATCTAACCTACAATTATTTTTTATATTGCTAAGATCATCGTAAAAACCTACTGCTAATCCTGCTAAATATGCTGCACCAAGAGCAGTTGTCTCTACAACTTTAGGTCTATCTATATTTACATTTAAAATATCTGATTGAAACTGCATTAAGAAATTATTTTTACTAGCACCGCCATCAACTCTTAGGTCCTTTAATAATATATTAGAATCTTCTTCCATAGCAGAAAGCACATCCTTAGTTTGATAAGCTATAGATTCCAAAGTTGCTCTAATTATATGCTCCTTCTTAGCACCTCTACTAAGACCAAGTATAGTCCCCCTTGCATACATATCCCAGTATGGTGCACCAAGACCTGTAAATGCTGGCACCACATATACCCCCTTTGTATCATCTACTTTATTTGCATAGTCTTCACTATCAGAAGCATTCTTTAACATACGAAGTTCATCTCTAAGCCATTGAATAGATGCACCACCCATAAATATACTTCCTTCTAATGCATAAGTTACACTCTCTCCTATACCCCATGCAATTGTAGTTAATAATCCATTTTTTGATTTAACTAATTTGTTTCCTGTATTCATTAATAAGAAACAGCCTGTTCCATAAGTATTTTTAGCGCTACCTTCTTCAAAACAAGTTTGTCCAAATAATGCTGATTGTTGGTCACCTGCACATCCTGAAATAGGAACTTCTTCTCCTAATATATGCATATCTGTATTACCATATATATAACTAGATGGTTTAACTTCAGGAAGCATACTTAATGGAATATCAAGCTCATTTAGTATATCTTCATCCCATTTTAATTCATTTATATTAAACATCATTGTTCTAGAAGCATTTGAATAGTCTGTAACATGAACTTTTTTATTTGTCAACTTCCATATTAGCCAAGTATCTACAGTTCCAAATAAAAGTTCTCCTCTTTCAGCTTTTTTTCTAGCACCTTTCACATTGTCTAAAATCCATTTAACTTTTGTTGCAGAAAAATATGCATCTATAATAAGACCTGTCTTATCCCTTATAACCTGTTCTAGTTTTTTTTCCTTCAATTCATCACAAATTTTCGAAGTCCTTCTACATTGCCATACAATGGCGTTATAAATAGGTTTTCCTGTATTTTTATCCCATACTATTGTAGTTTCTCTTTGATTTGTTATTCCTATAGCAGCTATTTCTTTTGGGTCTATTGATGCAGTTTCTACAACTTCTCTCATAACGCCGCTTTGACATCCCCAAATTTCCATAGGATCATGTTCTACCCATCCTGACTGTGGGAATATTTGACTAAACTCTTTTTGTGATACAGATACTATTTCACCTTGTTTATTAAAAATTACCGCTCTAGAGCTTGTCGTTCCTTGGTCTAGGGCAATTACATATTTTTTTTCCATCAATCTTCCTCCAATTTTAAAAATGAAACCTTATATTAAAATCATATTATTTGTCTATATATTTTAATTATATATTTTCATAATTAGTTTGTAAAAGAATTTTCTATTTTGTCATTTATTAATATTTACTTTAATTAACTTAAATGATATACCTTTATTTTTACCACTAAAAAAAGACCCCCGTAGGGGTCTCAAAAGCATTCTGACAAATATATTATAATATAGTTATGTTAGCTGCTTGAAGACCTTTAGCACCTTCAACTATATCAAAGCTTACTTTTTGACCTTCTTCTAATGATTTGAATCCATCACCTTGTATAGCTGTGAAATGAGCGAATACATCATCTCCACCTTCTACAGATATAAATCCGAATCCTTTTTCGTTGTTAAACCATTTTACTGTTCCGTTATTCATTTTGGAATCTCCTATAAACCTACATCAAGCTTTTCTTGACTTACTGTGTATTTCTACAATATTTATTATAACATTATATTTTAAAAATAGCTACATTTTATTTTTGTAATTTTAATTTTTCGTATCTCATTTATATAACCATTTATAGTATTTTTATTATACTGTAGAATATTATTATATTAGAAATTAGGAATAATGGAACGCCATATACAAACTTGTTGTGCTTGGTCTTGTGATGAAACTTGTACATCCCCATTAACACCCCTAGACTTCCTCCTATAATACATATAAAAAACAAGTTCTTTTCTGGTATTCTATAAGCATTTTTTATAGCTTTTTTCTTGTCTATATTCATTATAAAAAATCCAATTATGTTTATTATTATTAAGTAATATATCAATTTACTTCTCCTAACTAACTTCCTCAATCTTTATTCCTTTTACTATACTATCTAGTATGTTTGCACTATTCTTATAATTTTCCATATTTGTTTCTAAATGAATTCGAAAATCCCACTGTTCTGTGGAGATTAATATATCTTCATTGAAAACTTCTTTGCCATCTGTTTTAGTTTTATATGTGGCTTTAAGAGCTGGATAAGATAAATTCATACTCATTTCATTATTTATACTTTTATCCGTACACTTTAAGTCATATATATCTTTATTTTCTATGTATACTGGAAAATCTGAGTACTCTTTATGCTTCATTCTTTCTAAAGTAAATTTAATATTCTCATATCTGTAACTTTGTTTGTAATATCCATCATCTTTATTTTCTTCATCTATAAATTCACTTTCTTCAAAATACTTACTATTGCTCACCATTATCAAATTTACAGGTGGTGTATTTTTACCTTCATCCACAACTTCTTTCTTACTTTCTTTGTTATTACATCCTACGATAAATAATAAACATAGTGATATAATTAAAATACTTAATCTTTTCAATTTAATTCCTCCTTTTAATCTATACTCCATATAAGAGTAGCTATAGTAGAACTTATTTCTTCTTCTACACAACCATTATGACTTATATCTTTTAAAAATTGTTTTATTTCATTTTCCTCATCTTCATTAATCTTTCTAATTGTTTTTATTTTTTTATGTATGTATTATAGGCTTTTTTCAATGGTTCCTTATAAAACCAATTTTTATCTTCATAATCGATTTTTGGCATATATCCTTGTAATAATAACATATTTATAGCATATAAAAAATTTAAATTTGGTTTACTCTCTGGAGCATTTAAAATTTTTCTTATTTTATCATAAACAGAATCATTTCTTTTTATATTACTCCTTAGTGCACAATATTTCTTACTAGCTTCATTCATTTTCTCAAGAGTAGATACACTTTGTATAGCAGGTGTCATGGATGCAAATACTAAATCAAACTGTTTATATAAATTTGATTTTTTTATATTTAGTTCATGCCAATCGTCACAAATAAAAGAAACATTATTAATATTAAACTTTCTTTTATTCTCATTAGCATAATATATCATTTTAGGTGATAAGTCTACTCCATATATATGATTGCATTCCTTAGATAAGGAAATGGTATATTTTCCGCCTCCACAACCTACATCTAGTACTTTAAAGTCATTTTTTATGAAGTTTCTATTTTTCAAAAATTTCATGAAGTTATCATTTTCCATAGTTAAAATTTTATAATTTCCAAAATGTTCTGCCTTTTCGTCCCATAAATTTATGTTAGCTTCTTTATCCTGATTTTTTAATTTCCACTTCAATTTTATTTCGTTTATATCCATTTATTCCCCTCCTAAAATTTCACCTATTTATATTGTAACAATTTATATTTAAAAATCATAAAATACTTTATATAATTTTAAATATAAGGGGGTTAAATATGGACTTTCCAATAATAAATAATGAGATGATTAAAGTTTTTTCATCTTATCGACCTAATTACCCTACGGCTATTGCAAATATTCAAGGTAATGCAAATAATCCATCCTTAAAAGGTGAAGTACTTTTTTATCAATTAGATGAAGGTGTATATATTAAAGCATATATTATAGGAATACCTAACACTAATTCTAAGGGTGAGCCTACTAAATTTCATGGATTTCATATACACGATATAGGAGATTGTAGTATTGGGACATCTCAAAATCCTTTCCCATCTACAGGCGGACATTTTAATCCTGGTAATAATGACCATCCTTTTCATGCTGGTGATTTACCTCCAATTTTATCTGCTAATGGTGTTGGAATTTTGTCTGTTTTTACAAATAATTTTCGTGTAATAGATATATTAGAAAGATCTATTATTCTTCATGAAAACCGAGATGATTTTACATCTCAACCTTCTGGTATGTCTGGTGATAAAATTGCTTGTGGCAAAATATTACCTTACCATTATTAAATAATTTTAATGATACTCTTTTATTTTTACAAACTTGACAATAATCAGCAATCTAACTATCATTTACTTAGTAGATTTTATTATTTATCTAATTTTTTTAAGTAATACATAAGGAGGACTTATGATTGAAAAGTATGATTTTAAAAAAGAGTATAAAAACTTGTATTCATCAAGGCAAAAACCAATATTAATAGATGTTCCACATTTAAATTATATTATGATAGATGGTAGAGGAAAACCAACGGGAGAAAACTACCAAAATGCTATGCAAATTTTATATGCTCTTACTTATACTATTAAAATGAGTAAAAAAGGAGATAAGCATATTGATGGCTATTATGAATATGTAATTCCTCCTTTAGAAGGTTTGTGGTACTTAGAAAATGGTAAGCTTGACTTTAATGTAAGCAAAGACAAATGGCTATGGACCTCTATGATTGCACAACCCAACTTTGTAAATGAAGATATTTTTAATTGGGCTTTAGATGAATGTAAAAATAAAAAACCTAATTTAGATTTTTCAAAAGCTAGGTTTCAAACTTTTACCGAAGGTCTTTGTGTACAGTCTATGCATATTGGCTCATATGATGATGAACTGAAAACTATTACTAAAATTGAAAAATATATGGAAGAAAATAATTTAGAAAATGCTACAGGTAATATTAGAAAGCACCACGAAATTTATTTATCTGATCCTCGAAGAACTTTACCTGAAAAATTAAGAACTATTCTTAGATTTCCTGTAGAAAAAACTTTATTTTAAAAAAAGGGCTGTGTTATAACAATATTTAATTGTTAATTACACAACCCTTTTAATTATTTATTATTTACCTATAAACATTTGTGTCCAATATAAAGTTCCATTTGAACTTTTTGCTACTCCCACACCTATATCTGTAAAGTTTGGATTTAATATGTTTTCTCTATGTCCTTGAGAATTCATCCAAGCATTTACAACTTCTGCTGGAGTTCTTTGACCCATAGCTATATTCTCTCCTGCTGCTCTATAACTTATATTAAATTGCTTCATCATGTCAAATGGTGAACCATAAGTTGGAGAAGTATGGCTAAAGTAATTTTTATTTATCATATCTTGTGATTTCAATGTTGCCACATTAGATAATTGACTATTGAAAGATAATTGACTTAAACCTCTTTTACTTCTTTCCACGTTAACAAGTCTAGTAACTTCTTTTTGGAAACTTGAAAAACTTCCTGTTGTACTTTGATTATTATTTGATGTATTATTGTCAGTATTTGGTTTTTCAACTACATTATCATTTGGTTTATTATTGTTTTCTGTATTAGTGTTGTTATTATTTGGTTTATTATTTGGTTTATTATTTGGTTTATTATTTGGTTTATTATTTGGTTTATTATTTGGTTTATTATTTGGTTTATTATTGTTTCCTGTATTAGTATTGTTATTATTTGGTTTATTATTGTTTCCTGTATTAGTGTTGTTATTATTTGGTTTATTATTGTTTCCTGTATTTCCTGTTGAAGAATCTTCTTCTTTAGATGGTTTATTATTGTTTCCTAGAGGTACTTTATATTTTTTACCATTTATGCTAAGGTATATTGCCCCTTTTGTTTTGTAAGTATCAATTGTCTTTTTACATAGCGCACTTGATGATACTATACTTGATCCTGCTATTACAGTAACTAATCCAGCTGTCAATAATGTTTTCAATTTTTTATTCATACTATCCACCGTCCTATTTTCTAATTTTGTAACTTTTTTGTAACCTTATGTGTACAGGTTACCCCTGTGATTAGTATTCTAGCATCATTTCATTAGATTTTTAACTGTTATTTAATGTAAATTTATTATTTTACCCTTAAAATCGTTGAAATATACATAATTTAAGATAAAAAAAATACAACATAATTTTCATTATGTTGTAACTTTTCAATTTAATTTTGTAACCTTTTTGTTAATTATCAAAATCTATATGATACGTTTGACCATCTGATTTTATATCTAAATAAGATAAATTAAATTGTTCTTCCATTACATCTATTTTGTACTCATATATTACATCATCTTCTTTTTTACTCATAAATATGTAACTACCCTCTTCTTTATCTTCTATTTCATCACATATTTCATCATAAATTTCTTCCCCACTTATTGATCCTCTATACCCTGATGCATATATTTTATCTTCTATCATTTTATATAACTCTTCCATTTGATGACACTCCTTGATAATAATTTTTTATTATAATTATATATTATACACAAATATAAAATAATTAAAATATTTTCTTTATTTCCTATTTTATAAATAAATAACCATAATTAACTATTCATAAAATATAACTAAAATTCAAATTATCATTAATATTCAATTTTTAACTCATCCGCTATTATTTGAGCTGTATCTTTAGCAACTTCCCCAATAATATTACAGCATTTATTCAATTTTTCTTTACTTTCTGGTTCTAACCCCTTAGTTATTTCCTTCACTTCTTCCAAATAGTAAGCCTATAGATATATTTGCCGCTGATAATGTTCCACAAATGCATCCACACCCTCCTACACCTCCAGAGAACCCCGAAGCAACTCTAACAATGCTATTATCTACATTCATATCAAAATTGTTTACAATTGCTTTTAATACAGATTCTGAACATGATAGCTTTTCATTTTTAAAGTAGTCTTGCGCCTCTTCTCCAATTGAATTTAAATTAAATTTTTTCATAACAAATCCCCCTTATTTTTTCATAATAAATTTACATTAAATTCTAATTACTTTTTTATAATGAATGTAAAGATAATCTTAGTGATATGGATTTTAATATCCTTGATGATGATGAAAAATTTTTCGTCATCATCTCCCCTTACTTTTTTTCCCACATAAAATAGCTCTCTATAGTTATTATTATCATAGTTAAATCAATTAGTTTTCAAATCATTTTTAATTCAATAAAATTATTATTATTTTAAAAATCTTTTCCCATCTCATTTATTTTCTTTTTATACTTTTTATGTTAAAATAGTTATTATATTTTGATAATCTTGAATATAAATTTTAATAGATATTTTGTTAATAATATAAATATAATATTTGTTTCAAGTATCAAAGATAAATAGATTAAATTCTATTAAGGAAACAGGAGGATTGAAATGAGCATAAGACAAAAATTTGCCGAATCATTTGCAAGATCTAAAACAATGACCGGCCCAGAAAAAAGAGCCAACGAAATAATGGGGAAAATCCTTTTAAAAAAAGCTATACTTCCAATAGTTGCTATGGTTGTAGTTATTATAGCATTTGCTGCACTAAGAATTAATGGTTGGTATGCTTTTGCAATAAACATAGCAATAGCAATTGGTACTTTCTTCTATATGAGAAATGCAAGTAAAAAGTATCAAGCTTTTAAACCTTATGTTGGTAACTTAATAAAAGTTGAGAAAAAAGGTAAAAAGGAATATGTTGCAATCATAAAACAAGGTAAAATGCCTGTTAAATTACAAATCGCCTATGGTGGAGAAGATTTAGAAAACATTAAGAAAAATCAACTTGTACAAATAAGCTACAATCCAGATTACAAAATAGCTATACTAGTTACAAAGCAATAATATTAATTAATAATTAATACATATAAAAAACTTCTACTAAAAATAGTAGAAGTTTTTTATTATCATTTACTCCTTATTAAGCACATAGTCTCTATAGATTTTAAGCGCCTTTGCAAGCTGATCTGGACAAGATGTATTTTTATTTCTACAAGGTATATATTCAAGTTGTTCAATTATTTCATCAATGTGTCTTCCTTCAACAAAATGTTTTAATGCTATTAACGAGCCATCGCACCCTCCATCAAATACTACATCTAATAAAATATCATCTTCGATATTTAATAAAATAGATTTTGAACAAACACCATGAGTATAATATCTATACATTTTCTTCACCCCCATAATAATTTATGATAAAAAAAATGCTATAATGATATTATAATTATTTATCTTAATACAATTTAACGTTTAAGAAGCAAAGTTGAGGTAAATAGTAATAATAAAATATTACTCATGTGAAAGGAGTATAACTTTGAAAAAAGAATATTATTTAGAAATGGGTTTTAGAGGGCTAACTCTTATTTTTTGGCCCATAATAATATACAAATGGATTTTCATTCCAAATATTTATATGGAGAGAAATTCTCTTTTAATCTTTACTATTTTGTCAATAATATACATAATAAATATTGGAATTTTACAAATAAAATATAAATTTTTAGATAATATAGTAATATACTATAGAGTTTCAACATTAATATCTTTTATCTTAACATTAGCATCATTTTTGCTATATCCTACTAATATAACACTAATGTGGTTAAAATTATTATCTATCTTTATCTACTTCTACATTTCTTTTAAAAATGTTTATAATCACAAAATAGAAGAATGTGTAGTAGGTATGATTAGCGCAGTATTATTGTTAGTCATAAGCATATGCTATTAATTACCATATGTTTATATAAGGAAATATTAGACATAGTATATATTTTTTGGTATTATTTATACTGAAAGTTATTATAAAATTTTAAGGGTACAAAGGAGTAACTAATAATATGGAAAAGAAAATATTAGCTAAAGTTGGAGAAAAAGAAATCTCTAACTTAGACATTCAAAGTGCAATCCAAGGACTAGATCCTTACCAAGCACAACAATTTCAAACTGAAGAAGGTCAAAAATATGTATTAGATGATTTAATAAATCAAGAATTACTATACATGTATGCAAAAGATAACAAAATAGACCAAGATGAAGAATTCAGAAATGAAATGAAAAGAGTAGAAGAAAATGTATTAAAACAATACGTTATAAACAAAATATTAACTAGTGTTAAATTAACTGAAGAAGAAAAAAGAGCTTTCTTTGAAGCTCAAAAGCAAAACTTTTCTAAACCAGAAACTGCTTCAGCTAAACATATATTAGTTGACAGCGAAGAAAAAGCTAATGATATATTAGGTAAAATAAATACTGGTGAAGTATCATTCGAAGACGCTGCTAAAGAACATTCTTCTTGCCCATCAAAAGATGCTGGTGGAGACTTAGGATCTTTTGGAAGAGGACAAATGGTTCCAGAATTTGAGGAAGCTGTATTCAATATGAATAAAGGCGAAGTAAGTGGACCTGTTAAAACTCAATTCGGATATCACTTAATTAAATTAGAAGATAGAAAAGAAAGTATTCTTCCTGAGTATGATGAAGTTTCTGAAGAAGTAGGAAAAACTTTATTATACCAAAAACAAGGTGAAGTTTATCAACAAAAATTAAACGAAGTTAAATCTTCATTCCCTAATGCAGTTGAATATATGAATAACTAATTAATAAAACAGCTCTTAGACAATCTAAGAGCTGTTTTTAATTATATAAATATTCCATTACTTTTATATTTTTTAGTTATTAAGTTAAAATTAACTTCTGTCACACCTTTAATTTTATACACTTCTTCAAATATAAAATTATTTAATTCTTGGAAGTCTTTCACATATCCATGAACATGTAATTCATTTTTCCCTGTTGTAGCATATACTGATTCTATTTGTGGATGTTTGCAAAGTTCATTTGCAACAAAATCAATTTCACTTGGTGTTGCAGATATTTGTAAAAATACAGCTGTATTAAGTCCTACTTTAGGTGAGTTAACCTGTACTGTAAACTTTTCAATTATTCCCTCTTCTGTCATTTTCATAACTCGCTCTCTTACTGCCATACGAGATAGATGTACTTCTCTTGCTATTTCTGCATAAGAAATTCTACAATCGTTTGCCAATAGCCTTAATATGTCCATGTCAATCTTATTTAACTTCAGGCCAATTTTATTAAAGTTCAAAGTATCTTCTTTCATAAAATCAACACCCCCCCTTAAAGTCAATTATATCATCATAAAATAAGGGTGTATACATAATTTACCATTATATGTTGTTTTTTGTATATTATTTTAAATTCTTTTGTACTTTTGTATGTTAAAACTTTTATTAATTTATCTAAATAGAAATCTTATTATCTTCTAAATAAAAAATCTCTTTGTTTTTTTACTATTCTAAGCGCTAGTTTAACGATTTCATTTAGAATAAGCACCATGGAAGATAATAAAATTATTTTACACCACATAACTACACTTAATGGAACTGAGCTAAAAAATTCTCTAAATATTTGTGTAAACAATATCTGAGCTACTGCTGTAAGAAAAATCACTTCAAGTGCTAATTTATTTTCAAAAAATTTTGGTATTGTACTATTTAGTCCAAACTCTCTACAGTTTAACGCATTAAATAATGCACTAAATGCAAATAATGAGAATATAACAGTTCCTTGTTCTGTTGGAGTAGCATTAAGTATATTAAGCTCCTCTTGTAATTGAACTATGGATACTATAAGCATTGCATTAATAAATATATTAATACACATACTTCTGGCTATAATACCTGCATCTCTTCTTATTGGTTTCCTTTTAAGAACATAATCTCTTACAGGTTCTAAGCCTAAAGCTAGAGCTGGAGGCCCATCCATAATTATATTAACCCATAATAATTGTATTGTTGTAAAAGGCATTTCTTGTCCTAAAACTTGTGATATTATCGCTGTAATAAAGGCAACTATATTTACTGTAAGTTGAAACTGTATAAATCTTTGGAAGTTTTCATATATTCCTCTTCCCCATTTTATCCCATCAACTATGGTACTAAAACTATCATCTGTTAAAATTATATCCGATGCATTTTTTGAAACTTCAGTTCCTGATATCCCCATTGCAATTCCTACATCTGATTTACTTAATGCTGGTGCATCATTTATTCCATCTCCAGTAACAGCTACAACCTCCATATTCTTTTGTAATGCTTGTACAACTCTCATCTTTGTATCAGGTTTTGAACGAGCAACTATGGATATTTCATTAATTTCTTCTCTTAATTCTTCATCTGACAATATATCAATATACGTAGCTTCAACAGCTTTTTTATTTCCATCTAATAATCCTATTTCCTTTCCTATAGCTATAGCTGTATTAATATTATCACCTGTAAGCATTTTAACTTTAACACCTGCATTATAAGCTGTTTCAATAGATTCCTTTACTCCTTCTCTCAAAGGATCTACAATTCCTACAAATCCACTAAATATTAAATCACTGTCATTTTCATACAACTCTATATATTCATTAAGATATTGTATATCTTCAAATGTTGCAGCAACTTCCATAGATGCCCTATCTATATTTTTATAAGCGAACCCTAAAGTTCTCATTGATTTATTTTGCAGTTTTTTAATCTCGCTTAATAAATGTTTTTTCATTTGAGGTGTCATTCTAACAATATCTTTTCCTTTTTGTAAATAAGCACATTTTTTTATTAAAACTTCTGGGGCCCCTTTACTTAGAAATATTCCCTTATTCTCTATATCAATTAAAGAAGACATTCTTTTTTTCTCTGAGCTAAAAGGTACTTGAGATAATAAATTAGTATCTCTTCTAAAACTCTTATAGTTTTTGTCAATATGATATAAAAGTAGAGCGCATTCTGTTGCACTTCCTATATATTTATATGACTCGTCCACTTTTTCTATATCAGCAGTTGAATTTACTATGCAGTTTTCTTCGAAATAACTATAACTTCTATATCCTTTACTATTTATATACTTTCCATCAATATAGGCAACTTCCACAACCATCTTATTTTTGGTTAAAGTTCCCGTTTTGTCTGAACAAATTACAGACACACATCCAATAGTTTCACATGCTTCCTTTTTAGTTACTAGTGCATTTATTTTAGCCATCTTTTGCATAGTAATGGCTAGTGTAATATTAACCATCGTTGGTAAACCCTCTGGAACAGTAGCTACAATCAAAGCTATGCACACCATATATATATCCTTAGCAGGCTCTAATGATTGTAAAAATGGAATAATTCCTGAACTATTTAAACTTATTTGTCCATGCACACTCATTTTTGTAATCATATATATACATAGCAAAAATGATATAACACCTGAAATTCCTGCAATCTTTGCTCCTAATTTACCCAGTTTTATTTGAAGCGGAGTCTGTACACTATCATCACTTATATTTTGAGCTATCTTACCCATCTCAGTCTTATCACCGGTAGCAGTTACAAGCATTGTTCCTCTTCCATAAGCTACAAATGTTCCTCCAAATACCATATTTATTTGTTTCGCTGGTATTGTCTCTTGTTCTATTATTTCGGTTTTTCCATAAATAACTTCCATCTCTACTATTTCATCTGCACTCTTGGCAACATCTGCCGATTCTCCTGTAAGCATGTCCTCTCTTAACTTTAAATTTATAGACTCTATTAACCTTCCATCAGCTGGTATCATATTTCCACTTTCTATATAAACTATATCTCCAGGTACTAAGTCCCTCTTAGAAATCTGATGAATATTTCCTTCTCTTAATACTTTCACTTCTATATTGTCAGTTAACTTAGATAGAGCTTCAGCTGCTTTTTTTGATTTACTTTCTGTTACAGCTCCTATAGATAACCCTAATAAGACTGCTATAAAAATTCCAATTGCGTCATGTATTTCTCCTATAAACGCACTTATTACGGCTGCAGTTAGCAAAATAAGTATCATAGGTTCCATAACACTCTCACTTATAACTTCATACAAAGGCTTCCTTTCTTTAACTTTGAATTCATTATAACCACAAGTCTTTCGTCTTAATTCTACGTCATTACTACTCAATCCAGTTTCTTTGCTTACTTTTAAATACTTTAAGCTTTCATTAGTTGATTTATTATAGTATCTCATATTTTTATCCCCCTAGTTACTTTCATTCAAACTTATATAAATATATGTATATATTTATATAGATATTCTAGTAACTAGGTTAAAAAGTATTAACATATATTCAAATAAAAAAATAGATAAACCCTATTAGAATTTATCTATTTTCTAAAACTATTTTTATATTTTTACAGTTTTATGTATTTTATCGTAACAATATTCAATAATCTCTTTTCGTTTTATTATCCCAATAAAAGTCTTATGGTCATCAATTACGGGAACAAAGTTTTGATTTCTAGCCTTCGATATTAAGTCTTCAATATTTGCTTCCACACATACTGGCGCATTGTCCTTTCTTCTTTTTATCGTACTAATTGGCATATCTTCCAATGCTTTAAAATCCAGTGTCTTCTCTTGAAAATTGTCTTTTAATGTCCACAATAAGTCGCCTTCTGTTATAGTTCCTACATATTTCCCTTCACGAGTCAATATAGGTATAGATGAATATTTATGATACTCCATCTTTTCTAGAGTTTGTCTCAATGTATAGTCTTCATAAATAAAAGCCACTTCACTTTTTGGTGTTAAGAAAAACAATATATTCATTAACATTACACCTCCAAAATTAACTAGCTAATTATAAAAGTATTTCCCTTAATATTAATTTTATCATATTTGCCTCATAATTAAAATTTATATTTTGAAATTCAATTTAAAGGGTATAAATATATTATTAACTTTTTTGGAGGCAGAAAATGAATTATCAATTAGAATTAGAAAATTACTTATCTAAAATATATGATGAAAAAATTTATCAAATACTTATAAAAGAAAACTTATCCAAATTAAAAAACATGAATTCAAGTGAAATTAGGTCTTTAATAAACTCAAATGAAGTTTATTTAGGTAGCGATTTAGATGAATATATTTTAAATTTAATACCAGAAGGATTTAAAGGATATCTTTTAAGAAAAGCTATTTCAAAAAAACATAATCTTACTTATCCTCTACTTTATAATGAAGAGGGGAAAACATTAAGAGTTCATACTCATAATAGTTTTTCTACTGTACTTTGGAAAGACTTTACCAATGAAACATTTATTAAGGATTTAAACAATAAATTTAGTTGTAAGGACTTTTATGATTATGTAAATAAAAATCTTGATATCATATATAACAATTTAATTAATAAAATTGAAGTTTTTAAAAATGATAATGTTATTATTATACCTTATAAGAATAACAACTTAGTTAATACTGTGAAAGAAATGATTATAAGTAAAAAGCTAGATTTTTCTTATGCTTTATCTTTTGTAGATATGAATAAATTAAGAGAAGAAATGGAGTTCTTTTCCATTGACCTTTCTTACTATGATGAATTTGATAAACTAGAAGATGATTTGGAAGAATGTTTAAATAAGTTTTTCAAATACAATGATAGTGAGTTGTATGATTTATTAATAAACAAAGAGAACTTTACTTTATTAGACGATGATAAATTAGTTAAGATAATTTAATTTATATAAAAAAAAAGCCACTTTAATAAGTGGCTTTTTTTTCACATATGACTAGATATTACTAATATTTTGTTACTAATTAATACCAATATATATGAATTTTAATTATATTCTTACTACGTTAGCAGCTTGAGGACCTTTTGCACCTTCAACTACGTCGAATTCTACATTTTGTCCTTCTTCTAATGACTTGTATCCATCACCTTGTATAGCTGAAAAGTGTACGAAAACATCTCCTTCACCTTCTACAGATATAAATCCAAATCCTTTTTCGTTGTTAAACCATTTTACTACACCAGTTTTCATTTAATTAAATCCTCCTAAAAACACACTTTAATTTAGCTGCTTAAAAATGCAACTCTAATCTAACTTTAACATATATACATAGTTTTGTCAAACTTATTTGTTTCTATACTATTTTTATAATTTTTTTATTATATAATTATATTTTTTAATAATTCACTTTAATTAAATGAAATTTAATAGCCTTATCACTCCACCCTAAATCCCATGGAACTAGTAGTCTGTCTGTATTATGACAAGTTACTAAAGGGTATCCTTTTGAATCAAATCCTGTAACAGTAGATACATGAGTTATTCTTCCTTTTTTTTCATATCCAACAAAGTCTCCAGGCCTTAAGTTATAAGCCTCTCTATATACTTCTTCATAACTTCCTTTAGAAATATAACTTCCTCTTCCACTGTTTATTATATAGTTTTTAAACCCTTGTGCATTTACCCAAGCTTTTGTTGCACTACCATTGTCATAATTCCAAATCTCATTTTTTTTAAATTTGCCACTTTCATACATTATTTGAGATGCAAAATTAGCACAATCTCCACCATCACCATTAAAATCACGATACTTTGTATTAAACTTCA
Organism: Terrisporobacter glycolicus ATCC 14880 = DSM 1288; assembly: GCF_036812735.1. Classification (NCBI taxonomy): domain Bacteria; kingdom Bacillati; phylum Bacillota; class Clostridia; order Peptostreptococcales; family Peptostreptococcaceae; genus Terrisporobacter; species Terrisporobacter glycolicus. The sequence continues at coordinate 2,732,977 of NZ_CP117523.1, forward strand.
GCCCAAACTCTTCATCAGCAGCAGCTCCACAGTACCTATGAGCATACTCTATAGCTTTTTTTTGTTCTTTTGTCAATTCTTGATGGATCTCTTCATGATTTATAATGTAATTTTTTATATCATCAGATTTAATATTTTCTAAATTCAAAGAGTCAGCAAAAGGATCTGTGTACCATTCCTTTACAATTATATAATTTCCATCTTTTATTTTTACATGAAGATAATGATATGTACCTATTCTGAACATATTTGTTTTGTCTGGATCATTTTCATAAGAATATTTATATTCAGTAGATACATCACAAATAATACCATATAAATTTTTTTCTCTTTCTCTCATTTTTTTTATTTTAACTTTTGTTTTTATATTGTTGAAATTTACTCCTTGTTTACTTGACCAATTTTCCAAGTACTTCATCTTTTTTACTTCTTGCTCATATGCCCAAAGACCAAACTTTATATCAGTATCATAAAGTCCTTTTAATATATCTTCGTTTTTATCTAAAATTGCTTTGTTTCTATAATCAAAAAGATTTTCCAAAAGTACAGTATACTGTTCACTTATTTCCTTTGGATGTTCATCATTATTATAAGCTTCTCTAATTAATGCTTCTTCTTTACATAAGCGATTATTCTTATAGTTAAAAAATAATGAAATAAATAAAACAAAGGATAACGTAAATAACATATACTTAATATACTTATTTTTGGCTCCCTTCAAGCATTACACCTCCCAATAAAAAGTACATCAATTTTTAAGTTAATTTTAGTATGTCCAAATAACTCTAAATAATTTTAGGATTATTTGCAAATTTATAGATAAAATTGTATTAATACACCTTTTATTTTCTAATTAATATTTAAAAGCGTAACAATTTTTTATTTTTTATAGTAATATAAAATTATATTATAATTTTAATGTTTTAAAATGGAGGTTTATAGATGTTAAAAAAAGTAGCTGCCATAAATGATTTATCTGGTATTGGAAAATGCTCTCTTACTGTAGCAATTCCCATATTATCAGCTTTAAAAGTACAATGCTGTCCATTTCCTACAGCTATTTTATCAAGCCAAACAGGTTTTAGTGAATATACCTTTTTAGATTTGACTGATGAAATGAAAAAATATTCAAATACTTGGAAAAACCTAAATTTAGAAATAGATACCATATATAGTGGATTTTTGGGTTCAATAGATCAAATAGATATTGTAAGTAATTTTATTAAGGAAAATCCTGATTCTTTTGTAATTGTTGATCCCGTCCTTGGTGATGATGGTGTAATGTATCCTATATTTAGTAAAAAAACATGCGATGAAATGAAAAATTTAGTTATACATTCAAATCTGATTACACCAAACATAACTGAAGCTTGTTTATTATTAAATAAAGAGTTTAAAACAGATTTTAATGAAGAAGAAATAATAACTATAGCTAAAGATTTAAGTAATTTGGGTCCTGAGAAAGTAATTATAACTGGTATAATTAGAAATGAAATGATTTACAACTTATCCTATGATAGAAAAACTGATAAACCCTTTACATATGGTCTTAAATATAATAAATGTTCTTATAGTGGCACCGGTGATATTTTTGTTTCAATAGTATGTGGACTTATAACTAATAATTATAATTTAGATTTTGCAGTAAAAACAGCATCTGATTTTATATACAAATGCGTTTCTTATACTTATAAGTACGAAAATGATAGGAATCAAGGAGTTATGTTTGAAATGTTTTTAAATGACTTAACTTCAATTTAATAAAAAATCTAAATATTAATGAAAATTTATTCTATATCTTACTTTAAGCTTATAAAATATAATATAGGCCTAAAGGAGGATATTTTTATGGATATAAATCAAAAAGCTAAAGAACTTGCTTATTATATTAAAGGTACTAGAGAGTTTAAAACAATGAATAGATGTAAAGAGGAACTTGAAAGAAATAAGTCTTTAAAAAGACATCTAGATGCATATTTAAATAAAAAAAATCAAATTTACTCTAGATATAAGATGGATGATGCAAATAAAAAAGTTTCCAAACTTGATAAAGAATATATTAATTTTTTCAACGATCCTCTTGTAACAAATTACATGAATAGTACTAATGAATTTAATTCAATGATGAAAAAAATTTATTCATCAATAGAAAATGAGCTCTTAAAATAATTTATATTTCTAACATATAAAGCTTCCATATAATCATATGGAAGTTTTTAATATTTTATTGACTTTTATAAATATAAGGAATTATGATTTATGTAATATGTTATCGTTATATATTTTTAATTTGTTAGGGGTGAAATACAATGAATCTTACTAATAAAGATATTTGTGAGAGAGAAAAAAAAGTTTTATCTAGTATCCAAAAACTACCTTATTGTCCCATAGCTATAAAAAGCGGAAAAGGAGCTTTACTTTATGACTATGATGAAAATGAATATATAGACTTTCTATCAAGTGCTTCTTCTGCTAACATAGGCCATGGTAATGAAGAAATTACCCAAGCTGTAAAAAATCAGATGGACAAAATCACACAATATACGATTGCTTATTTCACTTGTGAGCCACCAGTAATTCTTGCAGAAAAAATAATAAATTTAGCTCCTGGTAATAGCAATAAAAAGGTTCTTTATAGTACTAATGGTTCAGAGTCTATAGATGCTGCCATAAAACTATCAAAAGGATATACTGGTAGAAATAAAATAATATCATTTCATGGAGCTTATCATGGAAGTACTTATGGATCCCTTTCAATTTCTGCAATAAGCTTAAATATGCGAAAAAAAATAGGCTCTCTTTTGCCTGACATTTATCATTTTAATTATCCTATATGCATCAAATGTCCCTATAGTAAAAATGAATCTGAATGCAACCTAGAGTGTTTGAAAGAAATAAAGAATGCTTTTCAAATGTATTTACCTGCTGATGAAGTAGCTGCAGTATTTTTCGAACCTATTGCTGGTGATTCTGGCATTATAGTTCCACCAAAAAAATATGTAGAAAATTTATATAAATTATGTAAAGAGAATAATATACTATTTGTTGTTGATGAGATTCAGCAAAGTTTAGGCAGATGTGGTTATTGGTTTTCTATCGATCATTTCAATATTGAACCTGACTTAATTGTTATGGGCAAATCTTGTGGTGGAGGTTTACCTTTAGGAATAGTAGTTGGTAAAAGTGAAATTATGGAATGTTTAAATGCTCCTGCTCATGCCTTTACTCTTTCTGGAAATGCTACAGTGTGTGCTGCAGCCTTAAAAATGGTCGAAATATTTGAACGAGATAATATTATTGAACAAACTAAAGAAAAAGGTTCTTATTTAATGAATAAATTAAATTACTTAAAAGATAAGTATCCTAATATAATAATGGATATACGTGGTTTAGGCTTATCTATAGGTGTTGACTTACCCGACAAACTTGCCACAAAGAAAATATGCTATCAATGCATCAAAAATGGTCTACTACTTATATCATTAGGCGAAAACACACTTAGAATTCAACCACCTTTAATTATTACTAAAACACAAATAGACAAATCTATTGAAATATTAGAAAATTCTATCAATTATTTTATAAAAGGAGAAATCAGCGATGATGCTTATATTTTTATAAATGGATGGTAAAATACATGATAATAATTTTAAAAAAGAATTTTACATGTTTAATTGTTAGTATGGTAAATGGTTATTTCTATATAAGTCAATAATAAAAAGGAACTGTAAAATACAGTTCCTTTTTATTATTATTTTGATTCATATTTTCGTTGAAAAAGCTTAACTATTTCTACTATAGGTATTACTGTAAATGATATTAAAATAGATACACTATATTCTATAATTGATATGCTTTCCAAGCCAAAAGCATTTGACAAGAATGGTATATAAATTACTGCAAGAGTAAGTAAAAGTGATAATATCATCGCACCCCATAAAAATTTATTTTGAGATTTTATAGTAAATACAGAATTTCTTCTAGATCTAAGGTTAAATGAGTGGAATATTTCTGACATAGACATAGTTAAAAATGCCATTGTCATTCCATCAGCGCTATTTACAAACTCCCATACTCCGCTCTCCATATAGTGACCAACTACATATGCCACTATAGTTATTATGGCTATCATAAATCCTTGCCATATTATATCAATACTTACTCCACCAGCAAATATGCTTTCTTTTGAATTTCTAGGTGATCTTTTCATTATATCCTTTTCTGCTTTTTCTGTTCCAAGAGCTAAAGCTGGAAAACAATCAGTAATTAAGTTGATCCATAATAAATGAACAGGTTTTAAAATAACAAACCCTACTAAAGTGGCAAAGAAAATAGCTACAACTTCACTTAAGTTGGATGATAATAAAAACTGTATAGATTTCCTAATATTATCATAAATTCTTCTACCTTCTTCTACTGCATGAACTATTGTAGCAAAATTATCATCAGCAAGAACCATATCTGATACGTTTTTTGTAACATCTGTTCCAGTTATACCCATACCCACACCTATATCAGCACTTTTTATGGCTGGAGCATCATTTACTCCATCTCCTGTCATAGCAGAAATTTTTCCTTTTTTCTTCCATGTGTTTACTATTCTAACTTTATGTTCTGGCTGAACTCTAGCATATACTGAGTATTTTTCTATATCCTTTTCAAACTCTTCATCACTAATTTCATTAAGCATTGCACCTGTTATAGCTTCACTACTACCTGTTATTATTCCTAGTTCAATGGCTATGGCAACTGCTGTGTCTTTATGATCTCCTGTAATCATAATAGGTCTAATTCCTGCACTATTGCATTCTTTTATAGCATCTACTACTTCTTCTCTTACTGGATCTATCATTCCTGTAAGACCTACAAATATAAGATTATTTTCTAATGCTTCACTTGTAATCTCTTTTGGTACCTCTTCATAATATCTTATAGCAGAGCATAAAACTCGAAGGGCTTTATCAGCCATATCTTTATTTTCTTTAATTATTTTATTTCTAATTTCTTCACTTAAGTCTTCTATTTTATTATCTATTAATATCTTGTTACAACGTTTTAATATTACATCAGGAGCTCCTTTTGTGTATTGAACATAATTCTCTTTATTTTTATGAATAGTAGTCATCATTTTTCTGTTTGAATCAAAAGGTAGTTCCTTAAGACGAACTTCAGTTTTTACTAAATCATTTTTATTTAACCCTAATTTGTATGCATAATTGACTAAAGCACATTCTGTAGGCTCTCCTATAGCTTTTTTACTGTCTTCATCTAATACGGCATCACTACAAAGTGCCATGGATTTAGCTAAAAGTTTTTCATTATATCCATAATATTTAACAATAGTCATCTTATTTTGTGTTAAAGTTCCTGTTTTGTCTGAACAAATAATTTGAGCACATCCTAAAGTTTCTACTGCAGTTAATTTTCTTATAATAGCACTTTTCTTAGACATATTTGTAACCCCAATAGCTAAAACTATTGTAACAACTGTAGCTAAACCTTCTGGTATAGCTGCTACTGCCAAACTTACAGCAACCATAAATGTATCTATAAATACTTCGCCGCTTAAATTAGGATAAGATTTTCCAAGGGTGAACAAAAATATAAAAATACATATTCCTATAACTAAAAAACTAAGGGTTTTGCTAAGTTGACTTAGTTTAACTTGTAAAGGAGTTTGACTTTCTTTTGTATTAGAGAGTACATTAGCTATTTTTCCCATTTCTGTATTCATTCCTGTGGCTGTTATTATAGCTTTACCGCGACCATAAACAACTGAACTTCCCATGTACACCATATTTTTCCTATCACCTAGAGATATATCTTTTTCACTAGATGATAGTGACAATGTGTAATTATGTTTTGTAACTGCTACAGATTCTCCTGTTAGTGCAGCTTCTTCAATTTTCAAACTAGCACTTTCTATAATTCTTCCATCCGCTGGAATTGCATCTCCCGCTTCTAATAAAATTATATCTCCCGGAACAACTTCTTCACTTTTAATTATTAATTGTTTATTATTTCTTATTACTTTACATGTTGATGCAGTCATATTTTGCAAAGCTTCTATAGCTTTTTCCGATTTATTTTCTTGATATACTCCAAGTATGCCATTTATTATTACTACTGCAAATATTATAAAAACATCTGTAAAAGATTCATTAGCATAAGCTGCTGTTATACCTGATATTATGGCAGCTACAATAAGTATAATTGTCATTGGATTAGTTAATTCTTTTAAAAATTTTACAATTATTGGTGTCTTTTTACCTTCTTCAAGTTTATTTAATCCATTTTCCTTTAATCTTACTTTACTTTCTTCTTCGCTTATTCCTTCAGAACTAGATCCTAATGAATTTAATATTTCTTTGTAATCAGTCAAGTATTCTCTCATTTTCATACCTCCTTCTTATTATTATGAATATAAAAAATGAGACCTATGCATAGAAAAATCTATACACAAGTCTCATTCATTAAGGTAAACCAGGCTAAATTGTCAGCCAGGATGTTGACTTACCTCGCATATACTGCGGAATTACTCCCTCGTGGATTAATTTATTTTAATAGTATATTTTTAGTATATTATAATTGTATTTAATTTAGAATAAATTTCCATATTTTTTTTATTATTTTACACAAAATTAACATATTTATATTATGTAAAAAGGTAGAGCTAAAAACTCTACCTTCTCCCCCTATTTATTTAACCTTATTTATTATATGGCATTTGTTGCATCATTTGTTGCATATGCATATAATAATTCATCCACATCTCATCATATCCATTAGTATAAGGAGACATATTAGAGTTATCTAATGATGGATATTTATTAGTAAAGTTGCCCATACATTGCATTGGTGACATATTATACATTGGACTCACATAAGTTGAACATGAATTTTCAAAAGAACAATCATTATCCATATCCACATAGATTATTTCATCATAACATTTACATGTCTTTTCTACTATAGTCTCACAAGTATTTTTACAAGGTTTGTTACATCCACATGATGACATCGAAGGCATCATATCCATTTTAGGTTGTACTGATTGATTTGATACACAATTATTTTCACAGTTTTGTAGTTTATTACCACATTTATCTAGCATTTCTTCACACTTCTTAGACTTGCCTTCATATTCTTTTATCTTATCACCTGCTGTTTTGTAACATTCTAATGCTTTTTCATCATATTTTAATGCTTGATTATATAAACATTTAGCTTTATCATTATAATTTTCTGCTTTTTCATATAGACATTTAGCTCTTTCACAATTATCTTTAGCTTCTCTTTCTATACATTCTGCCTCTTTATTTAAAGCTTTAGCTTTTTCACACAATTCTTGTGCTCTTTGCATTAATTCTTTTGCTTTACATTCATCATTTCTAGCTTGATTTTCACTTTTGTTTGCATTTTGCAATAAATTACATGCCTTTTGTGATAATAATTTAGCACTCTTTTCACATTCCTTAGCTTGATTAAATGTTTGTGTTGCATCTACTTCATATTTGCAAGCTTTTTCAAATAATTCTTCTGCTTTTTTAGCTAACTCCACACATTTATCTACACAAGTTATCTCATAATCACCACAAGGACACTCCACATAAGAAGCGATTGGTTTCTTTGCAGTAGGAGATGGTTTACAAGATGAAATAGGTGTACATTCTACTACAGTTTCGCAAGGTTTACAAACCTCACATTTTTTAGTAGTTTTTACAGCTTCAACTGGTTTACAAGCTTCATTTTGAGGAGCGCAAGAACAAGATTGTTTCTTCTTTTTTTTCATAATAAGTCAAACTCCTTTTGTTGTTTTTATTCCATAAGCCCTAAAACTTATGTTACTTAATATAATTATATGAAAAGCCTGTAATGTGGTTACTTATTGTAATACAAAAAAACAATACAAATAGGCTTTACTTGTATTGTTTGAGTTTAAAAATATTTTTAATTGAAATATACATTTGTTGCTTGAATATTTACTTTATACTCATTTTCTAAATTTTTATTTATAGTTTTTTTGAATTCTTTTAAATCATAATCTTTTTCTTTATCATAATCTTTTTGTAAAAATTCATTCAAATCAATATTTTCATAAGCTTTTACATCAAATTTAAATTTATATCTATCAAGAGGAAGGTTCATATTAACCTCTGACTTATATGCATCTATACTAAGATTTTGACTTATTGGTAAATTTGACTCTATATTAATATTATTGTTGCCTAAGTTGTTACATTTTATAGTAACTTTATTAGGTAAATATCTTTCAATGTCTTCTAAGTTATATTTGTCACTTTCTATATAAACATCGTTGCTATAAATATTTACTTCTTTTATGCCTAATATTTCTCCTAGCTGAAGTGATACATAGTTTTGTGAGCTTATACTTAATTTATTTAAATTTTTAACTTCATTAGATAGTGATAACGATCCGCTATATGTGTCAAATGAAAATTCATTTAAAAATATATCACTTTCTATAATTAATGATCCACTTTTACTTATAACTTTTAAATTTACATCTTTGGGAACATATATTATTATCATGTTCATATGGTTAGAAAATACATTTTCTAGAAGTTTAGAAGTAAAATCATCTACACTTTTAATTTTATTCATAGATAAATTCTTATCTAATTCCTTAACTGATAGTGTTTTATCATTATCTCTAACCTGTATATCCATATTTTCATAAAGCCCTCTAGATTTAACTACTACCTTATCTGTATTACTTTTTACAATTTTTGTATTAACATAATTAGTATTTATATTTATCTCATCTAAATCTATACTTTTTTCGTATATTGTATTTTCCATATTAACTTGTTCATCAAAATCTTGTAATTTACTTATAAAATAAGGCATAGAGAAAAAACCTGACCAAATAGTTCCAATTAATCCTACTATAATTAAAACTATAGCAAATATTGATAGTTTTTTATTCATCATCTTTGCCTCCTTCGTATTCTTCCTTATTTATATTTCCTATTGGCTCATTTGCATTAATATATATTTTTCTTGTTTTAATCCAATTGTTATATGTTTTATAAGTTTTCTTCATATATTTAACTATAAATATGAATATTTGCCATGCGATAATCTGAAATCCTATAAATGCTATTGATAAAAAAATAAAGAAAAATGCTATTTGTGGCGCAGACCAAGAAAAACTTATCATTAGTGGTATTGCTATAAAAAAAGTAATTAAAGATAAAGATAACATACCTGCTATAAATGCCATAAAACATATAATCATAAAAGCTGGCACAATTAATACTAAAGATAATAAAGTTAAAACTACTCTTACTCCTTTACTTGATAATGACTTTTCATTATTTAAGCTAGGTGTCAATTTTTCATCCAAAAAATCTTTACATCTAAAACAACTTTCTTTCATTTTTCTTTTATATTTAATAAATACATCTTCTATTTTATCTTTTTTGTTACTTTTGCTTTCATCATCTTTAATTTGTTTAATTAAGTCTCTAGCTATTGATTTTGGAGAACCAAGAGCTGCAATAGTGTCCAAATCACTTTTTCCTTCTATTTCGCCATTTACAAAATACTCTTCATAATCTCTTATTATGTCACTTATTTCATCTTCTGAGAAATCTTTTTTTAAGTAATCTCTTAAAATATCTAAAAATTCTTTTCTATTCACAGCCTATGCCTCCTTCATCATTTAAAATCAAACTTACTGCGCTTACAAAATCATTCCATTCATTAATCATTTTGCTTAAATAAGTTTTACCAGCATTTGTTATCTTGTAATATTTCCTAGCTGGTCCCTCACTTGATTCTAGTATATATGCCTCAAAAAATTCATCTTTTGTTAATCTTCTTAATATAGGATATATAGTACCTTCATTAACATTAATAACTTTTGATATATTTTGTACAATTTCATATCCATACATATCCTTCTTGTTTATTAGAGCCAGGACACATATTTCCAGCACGCCTTTTCTAAACTGGGTATTCATATGTCTTCTCCTTTCAATTTTTAAAAATAAATTATTAGCTATAACATAACTACTGTGTATAAAACAATACTATGTTAAACTTATTATGTATTAATATTAACATAGTACTGTGCAAAGCACAATAGATCTTTTATGAAGATTTTCTTACAAAAAAATTACAAGTTATTTCACTTGTAATTTTAATTTTATTTAGTTAAAGTACATATCCTAAATAAAAATTATATGAAATGAAGAAAATAAAAATCATTATTAAAAATCTTTCAATCGCTACTAAAAATATTTCAACAATATTTAAATCAATTATTGATGTTTTAATAAAAGGCATTAAAAAACTTATACTTATACATTGAATACTTATAAACAATCCTATCATTATTCTACTTAAATAATAAGTGTTATTATTTATGATTTTTATAGACAAAATGTTATTAAAAAAGTTTAAATTAACTATTTTAGACATTAGTATACTGTTTGGAACATTAAGTTTTGTAATGATAATACAAATAAAGTTATTTATTATATCCATGATAAAGGTTATATTATACACAATATTTCCTATAAAAAAGATAGTTATAATTATAGGGATCAAATCCATTAAAATATATATTACATCATTTAAATATGACAAAGATATGCTAATAAATTTTTTACTTGTTCTGTTTTCATAATATTTTTTAACTGCTGTATTTAGCTTATGTTTTTTACAATTAACATTTTTATGACCAGATTTAAAATAATAACTTTGTTTTTTTCTTTTTAAAGGATAAATTCTACTTATAATAACATTGCATATAACTAAAACTACCATTTCAATCATTAAAAATTTACCCATATTTATATCTATCTTATTACATAAATCTCTAGTTAAACTTAATGATAAAACTGAAAAATTTAAAATTGTAATAGCACATTCTCTTTCTCTAAGTTTGCCAGTTTTATAAAGACTATAAGTAACGAAGACCCCACATACATTATCTACTAATAAATATACTAAAAAATTTAAAAATACCTTTCCACTCACTCTAAATAGTTTTTTCATAACTTTATGAGTAAAAGCTTCTGTAATCTCAATTAATCCATAATCTAATAAAAATGGCATAAACAAAGATGCAATAGGAAGAACAATACTTAAATTTAATATTAAATCTTTTAAAATAAATATAAAGCTATCATCTATAAAAAAAATTTCTCCTTTTCCAACGGATATAAAAACAAGTATTATTAAACTGAAAATTTTTGTGAATACTAAAAATTTGTTTATACTTGATTTCTTTACATTTATTATGTTTTTTAAAATAGATAATGAAATAAAAAACATAATACTTATATTCATAAGCATTGATGCTTTATTCTCTAAAAAATAAGATATATGATATAATAATGTTTCAGTTTGGTTATTAATTTTTATAGGTATGAAAAAGATGATTATACCTATTAATGAAAAAATATATATTTTCATTTTTTTAAATAAATCTTCACCATCACGTGATCTATTTTTATTATAAGTACTATCTTTAATACTTTCCATAATTTCACCTCTTTTTCTATGTTTTACATAAGAGGTTAACTTTCCTTTATAATTTTTAAATTTATTATCAAAATCATTGTCATTGATTATAATTAAATACAAAGGTATAATACTATAAAAGAAACTTTCTTTTCGAGGTGATATTTTGAATGAAATAGAAAACAAAAAAACTATACTGATATTAACAGCTCAATTTGGTGCTGGGCATATTAGTGCAGCAAAGGCTATAAAAGAATATATTCAAGAAAAAGATGATAATATAAATATTTTAATAGAAAATTTTATTAGCGCAAGTGTTCCTCGTATAAATAAACCTATGGTAAAAATGTACGAAAGTAATACTAAGTATGTGCCTGGACTATACAATTATTACTATTATATAAAAAAATCTTTTGATGCTAAATACGATATATCATATAAAATATATATGCCAAAACTTGCTGAATACATAAAAAGTATTGATCCAGATTTAATTATTTCAACATTTCCATGTGCCGCAGCATGTGTAAATGATTTTAACACAAAACATCCACACAAAGAAATACCTTCTATAACTGTAATAACTGATGTAGTAGATAGCTTAGAATGGATATTTAAGACAACAGATATGTATTTTGTACCATCTTATGAAATAAAAAATAGATATGTACAAAAAGGATTAGATCCTAGTATTTTTAGAGTGACAGGCGTTCCTGTAAGTAAGAATTTCATTTGCAATCAAAAAATACGAAGTGATAAACTTAGACTACTTCTTATAGGTGGCGGTAGAGGTTTATTTGATTTTGATGAAAGTTTTATGCACTGGCTTGATGAGTACTTAAATGAATATAATGATGTACTTGATGTTACTATAGTCACTGGTAGCAATAAAAAACTTTATGATACTTTAACTATAAAAAAACCTCTTCAAAACATTGATGTTAGAGGATTTGTTACTAACATGTCTGATTTATTAAAAAATTATGATTTAATGTTAACTAAGTCTGGTGGTGCAACATTATTTGAAGCAATTAGCTCAAACACCCCAATAATAGTTAAAAATCCAAAGGTTGGCCAAGAAATAGAAAACGCTAAATTTATCAGAGATAAAGGAATAGGCATCTTATATGATAATGATGAAGATTTAAAAGATTTAATAAAGGATTTATTAAATAATAAATTGGATTCAAGAGTTGAATTTATGGATGAAAATATTACTTATTTCAAAAAAAGCATACATCCTAATAAAATAGGTGATTATGTTTTCGAACTTCTTAAATAACAAAAAAATCATGTTTGCATATGCAAACATGATTTTTTAATTCTTTTATAAATAACTATTTAAAGGAGTTAAAATTAATTACCTTTCCCTTTGTATTATCTTCATTACTTATTCCCTTATTATTTTTATCAATATTCAACTTTTTAGATTCTCCAACAACTTTTATAATTTTATAAATAATAAGTCCCGTAAATATTACTCCTGCACAATTTGTTATAAAGTTTAAATATGAATTGCTTCCTCCCCTATAAATCAAGATATTGATAATTCTTAAAAGAGATACTAATATTAAGTTTGTTTCTATCATTGAACATATTTTATTGACTTCACCTAACATTGACTTTTTCTTTAATAACCTAATCATTGCCAAACTATTTTTATTTAAAGATTTTAATATATCTTTTAGCACTATTATACTAATATCTTTATTAAATACCTTTAATCCTGGAATTATTAAAGCTAGAGATAAAAAGATACATGTATTATAAAAATATACATCATCTGGATCTGGATTTTTACTAGATAAAAAATAAGCAATTGTTATAAAAAATATAGTTAAGCCAGTAAAATTCACTCTGATTTCTTTAATTCTAGTGTAAACTGAATAAACTATTGCAATAGCGCACGAAACTTGAAAGGCAATTTCTATGTTCCTTATAAGAGTAGCATTAAAAAGTAAAACAGGAACTACAACATATACTAATATATCTTTTAACAACCTAGACTTCATACAACTCCTCCCCCATTCCTTCAGTAAGCCATTATTTTTATTTTTATACTAAATTATATTAATATTACTTTCTATACATTAATAATTAAATCCTTTTTATTACACCATAAAATTTTCATTTTATACTAAATATTCTAAATTGTTTTAAAATTTCAATAATTATAAATAAAAAAAGCAAAGACTTAATCTTTGCTTTTTTTATTTATAATTATTACCTATTCCATATAGTGGATTTATTCTCTTGTCATTAATTCTAACCTCAAAGTGAACATGATTTCCCGTTGAATTTCCTGTTGATCCTACCTTAGCAATAGCTTCTCCTCTTTTAACGATTTGCCCTTCTTTCACTGCTATACTATCATTGTGTGCATATAATGTTTTTTTATTGTCAAAATGTTCTATTTCTACTACATATCCATATCCATTTTTATAACCTGCAAAATTTACAATACCATCATCACTTGCAAGCACAGAAGTATTTTTGGGCGCAGGAATATCGATCCCATTGTGAAAATTTATTTTTTTTGTTATTGGATGTATTCTATATCCATATCCAGAACTAATATATCTGTAATTTTCTAAGGGCCATTCTCCTTTTATGTAAATAGCATTGCTATTTTTCAAAGTTTCTTCTTTTTCTTTTTTAATTTCTTTTATTAATAAACTTTCACTTTTTTCACAATTCATTAATTGTCTCTCGAAAAACATTTTTAAAAATTTAATTTGACTATATTTTAAAATATCTATATTAATTTTTCTTTCCAACAAACTACCTTCCATATCATTACTTAAAATTATATTTTGATTTTCATTTTTTAATATACAGTCTAAATCTTTTATTTTATTATTTAAATCCTCTTCTTGTTTTGTTATTGATATTAACATATCCATGTTATTGCTTTGACCATAGGAAATATCACCTTGAAAGCTATATATTAAACTTACAAATAAAAGGGTATTAGCAATCAATACCTTTAAATATTTATTCATTTTATTCCTCCTTTTCCTATAAACATTATTATTAACCAAGTTTAATTTTTTTATAATTCTATTTATAATTTTCATTTAACCTAAATAAAATGTATTAAGGGCAAAGGGGGAATTTTTATGGATATAAATTTTAAGAATTATTTATTTCTAAGTATTTTTGTATTTTCATTTTTATATTGTTTACTTTACATACTTAGGGACTGTTACTTCGCAACACAAAATTTCCAAATGAAAAAATATATAAATAAAGTATTGCCTTTTTTTACAAAGTACAATGAATTATTTCTTGTACTCACATTTATACTTTTAATTGTCAATCTTTATGGTGCATATATTACAAAATTATTATTCTATCTAATTGTAATGACTATTATTGTAAGTCTCATATTTATTTATATACCAATAAAAAAACTTATATCTACTAAATATTTAAGATTTTTATCTTATATTTTATTTATAGGTGTATTATTAATACCTCTAGTATAATTTTATAATAACTAAAAAATACTGTGGACCTTTAATCCACAGTATTTTTTGTAATAAGAGAACATATATTAAAATATATTTTTGGCATAATCTACATATAAAGATTGAAGCATTTTCATATCATCGCTAAGCTCTTTTTGAAGGTTTGACACAGTCTCATAATCTTTATTTTCTATAGCTTCTATAATATTTGTAAATAAACATTTACTTGTTAATGTATCTTTCATTACTTTTGTTTTTAACTCTGTAATTGCATTCCAATTTACTTCATCTAAAGCATCCATATTCTCTTTTGTATGTAATTTTACATAACTTCTTAATCTATCCATATGATCATGAATAATTCTAAATCTTAACTCTTTTTTCCATTTATCAATGGCACCTGTTCTAAATGAGTTAATTATACTGTCACTAAAAACATTTCCATTTTTTAATGATTTAAGTTTTTCTTCATACTTTTTAAAGTTTTGCATATTTTCATATACTGTTGCAGGTGGTTCACCAAATCTTATTCTTCTTTCTTCTTCATTGTAGTGTTCGAACACATCATTTTCATCTCTATACATTCTATT
Organism: Terrisporobacter glycolicus ATCC 14880 = DSM 1288; assembly: GCF_036812735.1. NCBI lineage: Bacteria > Bacillati > Bacillota > Clostridia > Peptostreptococcales > Peptostreptococcaceae > Terrisporobacter > Terrisporobacter glycolicus. The sequence continues at coordinate 2,748,533 of NZ_CP117523.1, forward strand.
TTTATCTAAATAGAAGCTTTCTTCTCCTAGGTTTTTAGATATTTCTTTTTCTAATTCTTTAGTTGTTAGCTTGCTTTTTGCAGTAGCTATAATTCCGTCTAATATAGTTTGATAGCAACCTGCTATAACTAAATAAGCATTAGAAAGAGGATTTGGTGATCTAAGTTCAAATCTTAAAGTTTTAGGATTTTTAGCATCTCTTACAAGTCCAACAAGTACTGATCTATTTCTTGATGGTATTTCATAGGTATGACCAAGAGATGTTACTATACAAACAGGTGCTTCAAAGCCTGGTACTAATCTTTCAAATCCGTCATTTGTACAAGTTACTATTGGGTTTAAAACTTCATAGTTGTGAAGTAATCCCATTAAAGCTCCATATCCTATTTCATTTAAATAGTCTTCTTTCATATCTTTTGGAGCAAATAAGTTTTGAATTTTTCCATTTTTTAATTTTACACTTGCACCTATATGAGCATGACCTCCACTACCTGCTACACCATATATAGGTTTAGCCTTAAAGGTTACTTCTAGACCGTTCATTGTAAATATATCTTCTATTACTTCTCTTACTATTAATTGATTATCAGCCGCTCTAAGTGGTGAATCAAACTTCCAAGACACTTCTAATTGTTCCATAGCATGATTTGTTTTACCTTCTATACTTATAGAGCTTTGTATTCCTCCAACTTCCTTATGAGCCATTTCTGGACTTATTCCTAAGTTTTGTAATTTAATTAATGATTTTTCTAGGCACGTTCTTATTATTCCATGAGTTCTTTTCCAATATTGCTCTTTTAAGCTTTGAGATACTGCTAATTTTTCTAAATCGGCCTTATCTTCTGGAGTGTTTACCCAAAATTCTAATTCCGTAGCTGCTGTCAAAAGTATATCTTCTATATCATCTACACTGTCTATTCCTATGTTATTTATTAAATGAGGATATTCCTTAAATAATTCAATCAAAGATTTTTTAAAATGTCTTTCAGCTTTTTGTAATATACCTCTCGAGCAAACTTTTTTATTATCATGAATTAAAAATGCTGGAATTTTCAGTGTTCCTATTGGCAAATTAGTATTTTCATCTATATGTTCTAAATTATAGTCAACATACCATTTTGAATTAATATCTGGCATTAAATCTACCTTTGCATTATTTAGAGTTGCTATATCATATAATTCAACAGAAGATCCATCTGTTTGTATTGCTGACTTTAAAAATCCTTCCACATCTTCTAAGAAAAACTCTATAGGAATTTTTTCATCTGTTGCGTTTCCTCCTAAATCTACTCCCACTAAAGATACAAATCTTATATTTTTATGTCTTGACATTAAATCTTTAAATTCTTCGTCATTATAATTATTTTTATTAACATAGTATAGCATGTCATTAAAGTTTTTCATTTTTTATTCCCTCCAAATTTAGGTCAAATATATTCCGTATCATTTTTTATTTCTCCACCGAAATAATTCGTAATTTCATTTATTTTATTATAAACAATTTAATAATTCTTCGCAATATATTTTTTATTCATATTCAACATATAATTAATAATAATATAAATAATATAAAAAGTTTAACTTTTTATTAATAATAGGTTATACTTAAAAATAGATATTATAGTTTATTTTAATTTTACATTCTTTAATTATAGTATTACACAATTATTATTTAGGAGAAAGATTTTATGGAATATATAGTTTTTGATTTAGAGTTTAATCAAGGATTTGATAGAAAGCTAAATAAGACAGTTTCTAATGAAAAATGCCCTTTTGAAATTATTCAAATAGGCGCTGTCAAGTTGGACTCTAACTTAGAAATAATTGATACTTTTAACACTTTTGTTAAACCTCACATATATAAAGAAATTCACCCCTTCATAAAGAAAATGACTAACATAACTAATGAAGATGTAAAAAATGCACCTTGTTTTTCTGAAGCTTTTAATATGTTTAAGTCTTTTATAAATAAGGAAAACAATATACTTTGTGTTTGGGGAAATGGAGATTTAAAAGAATTATACAGAAATATCAATTATTATAAATTATCTATAGATAGTTTATCTAGCACTTATATCAATATCCAACATCATGCTTCTGTTTACTTTAAAAATCCAAGTGGAAAAAGCATTGGTCTTCAAAATGCTATTACACTGTTAGAATTGAATGAAGATAAATCTTATCATAACGCTTTAAATGATGCTTATTATACTTCTTTAGTATTTCAAAATATTTTTAATGATGAAATAGAGACTAAAAAATATAATTTCGATAATGATGATAAAAAGAAACCTGTTACAAAGCGAAAAGTAAATTATGATAGCATTTTCGGCGAATTCAAAAAGATTCTAAATAGAGATTTAAACAAAGAAGAAAAAAAGATTATTCATCTAGCTTATAAAATGGGTAGAAGAAGTAAATCTTCTAAAGAAAAAAATAATCTGAAAGATTAAAAAATCCTTCCTTTAATATTTGGAAGGATTTTTATATTATTTAATTATAAGTTCCACTGGACAGTGATCTGATCCTAATACATCTGTATGTATTTTAGCACTTACTAATCTTTCTTTTAATTTTTCAGATGTACAAAAATAATCTATTCTCCATCCTGCATTCTTTTCTCTAGCCTTAAATCTATAAGACCACCATGAGTATACATTTGCTTCATCTGGATAAAAATATCTAAATGTATCGATAAAACCTTTATTAAGTAGTTCTGTAAACTTATTTCTTTCTTCATCCGTAAATCCAGCATTTTTTCTATTAGTTTTTGGATTTTTTAAGTCAATTTCTTTATGCGCCACATTTAAATCACCACATACTATAACAGGCTTTGTTTCATCAAGTTTTTTCAAGTATGCTCTAAAATCATCCTCCCATTTCATTCTGTAATCTAGTCTCTTCAATTCACTTTGAGAGTTTGGTGTATATACTGTTACCATATAAAAGTCTTCAAATTCTAGAGTTATTACTCTTCCCTCTTGGTCATGTTCTTCAATATTTATTCCATAAGTCACACTTAATGGTTCCTTTTTTGTAAAAATAGCTGTTCCTGAGTATCCTTTTTTCTTTGCATAGTTCCAATATTGAAAATATCCTTCAAGCTGTAAGTCTATTTGATTCTCTTGTAACTTTGTTTCTTGTAAGCAAAATATATCTGCATCAACTTCATTAAAAAACTCCATAAAATTTTTACTCACACAAGCTCTTATTCCATTTACATTCCATGATATAAGTTTCATATTTTTCTCCTTTTTATTAGTCAAATTTTAATCTATTTGCTATATCCTCTGATTTAACTGATGATACATACATACCAGTACTCAATTCAAATCCTCCAAAATTAAATTTTCTTGGGACAATATGAATATGTGCATTATACTTATCTTTGTAATCTTTTTCTATATTTACAGGGTGAGTATGAATATATAAATTAAATGGGCAGTTTCCATACTCTTCATATATTCTTTCAAATAATTTCTTTAATATAATAGATAATTCTTTTATATTTTCATCATTTAAGTCATAAAAATATGTGTTATGTTTAAATAGGATAACCGTATCCCCTGTAAATTTACAAATCTCAGGTACAAACACCAAAAAGTTTTCACTATCATGTATAACTCTTTTTTCATTTTCAATTTCTTGTATAATAAGATGATTATACATATTTATACCCATTTTTTCATAAAATTCCTCACAAACTTTATATTCATTTTCTAAATCTGGAGGAATAAATGGTAGAGATAAAATTTGAGAATGAGAATGCATTAATGATGCTCCTGCTTCTCTTAGATAATTTTTAAATAAACATATATATTTAACATTTTCATCCTTTTTAAGTGAGTTAAACCTAACTTTATACATTAATAGCAAATTATAAAACTCTTCTTCTATCATATTATAAAAGTTTCCGTTATGTTTATATGTATCTATTATTACCTCATGCTCTCCTTTTATTTCATTTAGAGGGTTCTCATCTATAATAGGATATCTATTCTTAACTGATTTAATTATCCATTTATTATCTTTATTTATGACACAAGTTTCATCAGATATATTACCTTCATTCCCTCTACAAAATGGACATGATTTGCTATACTCATTGTTTTCAATGCTTTTATTAGTCTTATTATTCATTTTGTCCAATGGTCTATTGATTCTTTCTCTTGCAATAATAACTTTACTATTATTTAATGTATCCATTCCAAGCTCTTTCATTATAAACTCCTCTATCATATAGCCTTATTTATAAACTATTATTTTTAAACAGCATCTTACATAAATTATATTTTAACAAAGTTTCTTTGTAAATGTTTTATATTCTTACTTTAATTATTATTGTACTATTGAAATTTCACTATATGCAATTAAAAAGATTGTATAAAAAATAATTAAGATATTTATTAGATTTTTTGGAAATATATTTTTTTATAATACTGCAGTTTATTCGCCATTATGCTAATATTAAGGTAGATTGAGATTAAATAATCAATTCATATGTTTATAAGGGGGAATATTCAAATGAAATTTTCAAAAAGACTTAGTTCAATGCAACAATCACCTATAAGAAAGTTAGCACCATTCGCTTCAGCTGCTAAGGCTGAGGGAGTTAATGTATACCACCTAAATATAGGCCAACCAGATATAATAACTCCAGAAGGGTTTTTTAACACAGTTAAAAATTTCGACAAAAAAGTTTTAGAATATGCAGGTTCTCAAGGAATGCCTGAATTAATTGAAGCTATAAGAAAATATTACACTACATACGACATGAATTTCGCAAGTGAAGATATTATAGTTACTAATGGTGGTAGTGAAGCTTTATTATTTGCTTTTATGGCTGCATGTGACCCAGGGGATAATATATTAGTTCCTGAACCATTCTATACAAACTACAATGGTTTTGCACAATGTTTAAATGTTGAGGTAAAATCTGTTACTACAGTTGCAGAAAACGGTTTCCACTTACCTTCTAAAGAAGAAATAATAGCTAAAATAGACGATAAGACTTCCGCTATACTAGTTGTTAACCCAGGAAATCCAACTGGATGCGTATATACTAAAGAGGAAGTTCAAATGATAGCTGAAATAGCTAAAGAAAAAGATTTATGGATAATAGCTGATGAAGTGTATAGAGAGTTCGTATATGAAGGGCTTGAGTATACAAGTTTTGGAAATATTAAAGAAGTCGAAGATAGAGTTATTATTATAGACAGTGTTTCTAAGAGATACAGTGCTTGTGGTGCTAGAATAGGTTCTATAGCTTGCAAAAACAAACAATTCATGGCTGAAGTAATGAAAGTTTGCCAAGGAAGACTTTGTGTTGCTACAATAGAACAATTAGGTGCTGCAGCTTTATATAATACTCCAAAATCTTATTTCAAAGAAGTTAATGACGAGTATAGAAACAGAAGAGATACTTTATATAATGAATTAATGAAAGCCGAAGGCGTTATATGTGAAAAGCCTATGGGTGCATTTTATATAGTTGCTAAATTACCAGTTGAAAATGCTGAAGATTTTGTTGCTTGGACATTAAAAGAATTTAGAAGAGATAATGAAACTGTTATGTGTACTCCTGCTGAAGGTTTCTACTCTACTCCAGGTCTTGGTAAAAACGAAATTAGACTTGCTTATGTGTTAAAAGAAGAAGACTTAAGAAGAGCTGGTCAATTATTAAAAGAAGCTCTAGAAGAATATTCTCAATTAGAAAAAGAAAAATCTGCTTTAGCTAAAGCTTAATATATAATTTCTAAACATAACTAAAAACCATCTTACAAAAGTAAGATGGTTTTTTTATTAATTTAATTCTTCTTTATTTAGTATGTACTGAAGAGTTTCTAGAGCCTCTTGATACCTTAATCTATCACTTTCGTCTAGCTTAAATAGCTTTTGTTCTAGTTCATCACTTAATTTACTAGTAAAGTTTATAGCTAACTTTTCCCCTTCTTCTGTAATAACTATCATGTATTTTCTTCTATCCGCTAAATCCTTTTCCCTATAAACATAGCCTTTTTTAGTTAGATCATCTATCATACTTGTTAGACTACCTTTTTCTATATTTAATTTAGCACATAGCTCTGTCATACTTATACTACCATGATTTTTTATGAATACTAAAGCTCTTAATTGTGTTTTATTTACATTGTATAATGCCGAATATTTCTTTAGGTATTCTAAGTAAAGACTTGAGTAAATTTTAGGAAAGGTTTTTGATAAAAAACCAATTGTATTTGTTACTATACAGTTCATTTAATCACCTCAGATGCTTAATTTATTGACTTTTTCCCACTTCTATAGTTTACAATAAAAATATTTGTAGTACAATACTTTTTATAAATATCCCTATTTTAATTTTCTAATATTATTATAACTTACTATAATATTACTTTTTATGAAATTAATTCATTAAAACTTCTAAATACCTATTAAAACTTTAATTTTAACCAAAATAAAATAAAGAGCCAATATGGCTCTTTATTATAATTATACTCTCAAGTCTACTTCTAAACCTATACAATCTTTATAATCGCTTATAGCTGGCTCTAAATATTCTTCTACAAACTCTACAACTTGCTGAGGAGCTCTCCCTACAAAGTTCATAGGGTCTAATATAGATATTATTTCTTCCTTATTTAACATTTTGAATGCTTCATCTTCAATTATTAATTCAATTAGATTATTATTTAAACCTTCATGTTTAACCCTGTAAGCCGCTTTCATAGATAACTCTCTTATTACCTCATGTAATTCCTGTCTATCTCCACCTCTTTTTACAGCTTCCATAAGTATATTTTCTGTAGCCATAAATGGTAATTCCTCATCTATATGTTTTCTTATCATATTTTCATATACAACTAACCCATCAGTTACATTTATGCCTATATCTAATATTGCATCTGCAGCCATAAATGCTTGTGGTATAGCAAGTCTTTTGTTAGCTGAATCATCTAAACTTCTTTCTAACCATTGTGTGGCTTCTACTAAAGCTGGTGATATTGATTCAGAAATTATAAACTTAGATAAAGAAGCTATTCTTTCACTTCTCATTGGATTTCTCTTATAAGCCATCGCAGATGATCCTATTTGATTTTTTTCAAATGGCTCTTCTAACTCTTTTAAGCTTTGTAACAATCTTATATCATTTGTCATCTTATGCATACTTTGTGCTATTCCAGCAAGTACATTTAATACTTGAGAATCTAATTTTCTAGTATATGTTTGACCACTTACTTTATAAGATTCTTTATATCCCATTTTTTCACATACTATTTTATCTAATTCTTTTATTTTATTTGTGTCATTTTCAAATAAACTCATGAAACTTGCTTGAGTTCCAGTAGTTCCTTTTACTCCTCTAAGCTTCATATTTTCTAATCTATAGTTTAAGTCTTCTAGATCGATTATTAAGTCTTGCGCCCAAAGAGTAGCCCTTTTTCCTACTGTTGTAAGCTGAGCTGCTTGAAAGTGTGTAAATCCTAATGTTGGAACATCTTTATATTTTAAAGAGAAATCTTTAAGATTATCAATTAAATTAACAAGTTTAATTCTTATTAATTTTAATGCTTCATTCATTTGAATAACATCTGTATTATCACCAACATAAGCTGATGTTGCACCTAAGTGAATTATCCCTTTTGCTTTTGGGCATTGAAGTCCATAAGCCTTAACATGACTCATTACATCATGTCTTACTTCTTTTTCTATTTTTTTTGCTTCATCAAAATTTATATCATCTATATGAGTTTTTAATTCCTCTATTTGCTCATCACTTATGTTTATTCCTAGTTCTTTTTCACCCTCAGCTAATGCAATCCATAGCTTTCTCCAAGTTGAAAACTTAAATTGAGGAGAAAAAATATAGCTCATGTTTTTGCTACAATATCTTTCTGTTAAAGGATTTGAATATGTTGTGTACTTATTTTCTATCATTTTTTGCACCATCCCTAAATCTTTTTATTCTACAAAGATTATTATATATAATTCTACGAACAATAACAATACTTTTCACAATTTTTGTTCATATCATTTTTTGTTTAATTTAAAATTATCTTTGCCAAGTATATAATCAATACTCTCACTATCAACAAAATTTAACACGTGTTTATATCTTATAGCATAGTATTTATCACTCCATCCCAACTGTTTCTTTATATCTTCTTTATCTGCTCCAAGCATTAAAGAAATAGCTGCATATGAATGCCTTAAATCTTTTGCTGAGTATTGAGGTAATCCCGCCATATCAAAAGCTTTTTTTACTATTAATCTTACATTTCTATCTGTAATAGATTGGCTTTTTTGTGTCGTAAATATGTAATCCTCAGAAGGTATTATTATTTCACTAAGCCCAGAAAAATATCTATAACTTTCTATAAGTCTGAAACAATATGGATGAAGTTTTATAACTCTTTCTTTTTTACCCTGACCAAGTCTTACATAGAAATTATTTTCTTCATCTACAATTAAGTCTTTCCATTTGACTCTTACTAATTCGTTTAATAAACACCCTGTTGTAACTAAAAATACCATTATTAGTCTATCCCTAGAATTAAGTTTACCTAAAGAATCTATTAGCTGATTTATTTCTTGTATACTTAACACATCTTTTTTACCTTTTTCTCTTGTAACTATAGGCTTTTTAACAAAAGTAAATGGATTTAATTCAATATATTTTTCTCTTTTCATAAAAGCATAAAAACTATGTAAGTAGCTAAAAATCTTTTCACTTGTTGATGTGGCATATTCATCTTCTACAAAAGATATAAAATCCATACATTCGTTTTTTGTTACTTCTAGCAAGTTTTCCACATTAGTTTTTTCTTTAAATAAAAGTATCTTACTAAAATAGTCTTTTTTGGTCGCTGGTGTCATTTTTATTGAAAATAATTCAAATATTTCAAATTCTCTCTCACTCAATATATAACTATTATCCATAAGGTCTCCTTTCATTATTATTTTAATCAATTTTTAACTTTATATATTATTAATTTATATTAAAATTTTAAGTTTATTTGGATAAATAATTAAGAAGCACATAAGTGCTTCTTTAAGTCATTACTTATTTACAGAATTAACTAGTATATTGATTAATTCACTAGATTTTTCGTTAAAAGTGGTTATAAATGTTAAATATTCACTAGCTCTATTCATAACCATATATATTTTATTAAGATCACCTATAAAGTCATTCACTTGATAATCTTGATCTTGCTCATTTATAGTTTGATTATATAACATTTCTAATTCGCAAAATACAACTGCTTTATATTCTAAGCTTTTGATAAAGTATAAGTTTGATATGGTTATACCACTTTTTTTACCATATTTAGTTAAATTATCATCTCCAACAATATATGGAATACTTACATCATCCAATGCCTTTCTAAGGATATATTGAAAATATATTGTTTTTCCATTTTTCAATTTCTTTTTATTATATGGAAATACAATGGCTATGTCACTGTAATTCAATCCTTTGTTATTTACAAGATATTCAATTTCCCATAGTATTGAATTAATTTGTTCTTCTAAATCTTCTACTTTCACAATTTGAGTTGAAATTCCACCTTCCATAACAATATCACTAGGTATATATATGTCTCGCTTTACATTACTTCTCAAATCTTTTATATAATTATTAGCACTTACACAAAATTTATTAGAAAAGTCAATAACTGCATTTTTCTGTCTATAATTTTTTCTAAGAAGTGTTTTTTCATCAAAATCAATATTTTGCAAAGGACTTTTGTATATATTTACACTATTATATATGTTTAAAGATTCACAGTAATACACATTAAGTATATATTTAGTTTCATATAAAAATTCTTGAATAAACTCAATATCTCTTCTATCAAAACTTTCACTTTCATCTATAAATATACCTTTAAACATTTTTTTATTTTTTATAACATTTTTAGCTTGTTTTATCAAATTATTAAAAGTTTTCTCATAATCCTTTTTTAATAAACCATAATCTAGTATTAAGTTATACTTTTTAGATAATTTAAATACAAAAGATGAAATTGTATGTACCTCTAAGTTATTATTATCTTTATATAATAGTTTAAGACTTTCTCTAAGTTGGTTACAAAGTTGCTTAGTATGAGTAAAGATTATAAAGTTATGGTGCGGATATATACGTGCTAATTTTATAGCTCTGCTCATCATAATAGTTGTTTTACCACTACCTGTAGGACCTTCTATCAATACATTTCCATAATTAATAGAAAGTGATATTTCTAATTGTTCGTCTGTAATCATAGTAGCACTATAATTATACTCATCCTGAGAAAAAGTTATTTTTTTAAACTCTTTGTTAAGATGGTAAGCACCATTTAAGTCATAGTATTCTGGACATATATCTAAAATATATAAATTTAGCTCTATTTCATTATTTTCCTTTTTTAAATAATTGTCTAACTCTTCTTTATTATGGATTATACTTTTTAATTTACTCTTGTCTATTATATTATTGCTAATAAAATCTTCTAAGCCATATGTCTCTTCTATATCCACATAAGGCATTACAAATACATAATTAAAACTAATATTATTATAAAATTGAGCCATTTTCAATTTTAACAACTCATATTCTTCATTCATTACTTCAATTAATTCTTCGTCTAATATAGAAAATAAATCTTCACTTGTATCCATAAATTTTATAAAAAGTATTTTATTATTTTTTATATATAATAAATCTGTGTTAATTCCTCTAAAAGGAGTAACTTTTGGCACTACATTTGTATTGTCATAGTTCTTTTCGTAAAAAATTTGTTCAACTTCTTTTACTTTTAATGCATCTAATTGTGATTTAATATTAATATTTTGTCTCAATTTGCATTCCCCCTTTATAGTAATTATATCATTTAAACATATATTTTACTATATTATCAAATATATACATTTTATTATAGTAAAATTAATTTCACATAATCATTTAAACAGTTGTATTACTTGCTATTCAAACTAAGTAATGCTTTACATATATTTTAATCAAAAAAGGAGAGTTAAAACTCTCCTTTTTATTATTTAGCATATTCTATTGCTCTTGTTTCTCTTATTATACTTACTTTTATTTGACCTGGGTATTCAAGCTCGTCCTCAATTTCTTTAGTCATCTTTCTAGCTAATAAATGAAGTTCTTCATCATTTACACTATCAGGTTTAACCATTATTCTAATCTCTCTACCAGCTTGAATTGCATAAGACTTTTCTACACCTTCATAAGAATTAGCTATCTCTTCAAGTTTCTCTAATCTCTTAATATACGCCTCTAAAGTTTCTCTTCTTGCACCTGGTCTTGCTGCAGATATGGCATCTGCTGCTGTAACTAACACAGCCTCAACTATTTGTGGCTCATAATCTCCATGGTGAGTACTCATTGCATGTATAATTTCTTTGGATTCTTTGTATCTTCTAAGTAAATCCATACCTATTTCAACATGAGTTCCTTCCATTTCGTGATCTACTGCTTTACCTATATCATGAAGCAGACCTGCTCTCTTAGCTAGTTTTATATCTGCTCCAATTTCCGCAGCCATAATTCCTGCTATATGAGCGACCTCTATTGAATGTTTTAATACATTTTGTCCATAACTTGTTCTATAATTCAATCTACCAAGTAATTTAACTAGTTCAGGATGTAATCCATGCACACCAGTTTCAAAAGTAGCTTGTTCTCCAAACTCTTTTATGATATTATCAACTTCTCTTCTTGCCTTTTCTACCATCTCTTCTATTCTAGCTGGATGTATTCTACCATCTGATATTAGCTTTTCTAATGCTATTCTTGCTACTTCTCTTCTAATAGGATCGAAGCCTGATAAAATTACAGCTTCTGGAGTGTCATCAATTATAAGATCTATACCTGTTAAAGTTTCTAGAGTTCTTATATTTCTTCCCTCTCTACCTATTATTCTCCCCTTCATTTCATCATTTGGTAAATTAACAACAGTTACTGTTGTTTCTGCAACATGATCTGCTGCACATTTTTGGATAGCATAGCCTATTATTTCTCTAGATTTCTTTTCAGCTTCTTCTTTAGCTTGCGTTTCAATATCCTTAATCATTATAGACATTTCATGTCTTACTTCTCTTTCAGCATTTGAAAGAATTATATCTTTAGCTTTTTCACAAGTAACCCCAGATATATCTTCAAGCTTTTCAAGTTGTTTAACTTTTATTTCTTCTACTTCTTCTTCTTTTCTTTGTACTACTTTTAATTTTTCATTTAAACTAGATTCTTTAGTCTCTAAGTTTTGTTGCTTCTTTTCAATGGATTCTTCTTTTTGAAGAACTCTTCTTTCATACTTTTGAACTTCATTACGTCTTTCTCTTTGTTCTTTTTCAGCATCAGTTCTCCATTTGTGAATCTCTTCTTTTGCTTCTAATAATTTTTCTTTTTTTATTGTTTCTGAGTCTTTGTTTGCTTTATCTATTATATCTTTGGCTAAGTCTTTAGCTTCACCAATTTTAGTTTCAGATATATTTTTTCTAACAAAATATCCAACTATAATACCAATAGCTAAACCAAGTATGCTGGCTATTATTTCTATGACATCCACCTCCTTTTGTAATAATCCCAAAATATCAATATTATTCTTTAGCATCATTTAAATTATGCCCTTTTTCACTATAAGGCCCAAGTTTTAAATTTAATAAAGTTTCTTTATCTATAATCTTGGAATACTTTAAATAAAATCATCATAATTTAAAATATTTTATCCTCATTTAATTTTATAATTTTTTCTAATTCATGTCAAGTTTATAGGAGGGGTGTATTCATATTTATTCTTCACTTTGGCTATCTTCTTCCACAACTGCTTTATCAAGGTTATAATGTTCTCTAACTTTAGTATTTATTTCATCAGTTAAGTCCATATTATCAGCTAAGAATTTCTTAACATTCTCTCTACCTTGTCCAAGTTTTATATCATTATATGCATACCATGAACCGGATTTTTTAACTATGTCAACATCTGCTGCTATATCTAATAAGTCACCTATTTTGGATATTCCTTCTCCATACATTATATCAAATTCAGCTTGTTTAAATGGAGGTGCAACTTTGTTTTTAACGACTTTTACTCTTGTTCTATTTCCAAGTACTTTATCTCCTTGTTTAATACTGTCTATTCTTCTTACATCAAGTCTTACTGATGAGTAGAATTTAAGAGCACGTCCACCTGTTGTAGTTTCTGGGTTACCAAACATTATACCCACCTTTTCTCTTAATTGGTTTATAAATACGGCCACACAGTTTGATTTTTTTATTGAACCAGTTAACTTTCTTAAAGCTTGAGACATAAGCCTTGCTTGAAGACCAACGTGAGAATCCCCCATTTCCCCTTCTATTTCTGCTTTTGGAACTAAGGCTGCCACTGAGTCAACTACTATTATATCTATAGCTCCAGATCTTATTAAAGCTTCTGTTATTTCAAGAGCTTGTTCCCCTGTATCTGGTTGTGAAATTATTAAGTTATCTATATCTACACCTAAAGCTTTTGCATATACTGGATCTAGGGCATGTTCTGCATCTATAAATGCAGCTATACCACCGTTTTTTTGTGCTTCAGCTACTGTATGTAGAGCAACTGTTGTTTTACCTGAAGATTCTGGTCCATATATTTCAACAATTCTTCCCTTAGGAAGTCCACCAATACCTACTGCAATATCTAATCCTATAGATCCTGTAGATATTACGTCTATATTCATTGAAGTTGCTTCTCCAAGCCTCATAACAGATCCTTTACCAAAGTCTTTTTCTATTTTTCCTAAAGCCTGATTAAGAGCTTGTAATTTTTCTTTTTCTATACTCATATTATTTCATCCTTCCTTTTTGCAAACATTTGTTCTATATATCACTTTCATTATATCTTATAAAACTTTCTTAGTCAATTGAATTTGAGCTTTATCTTTAACATATATTATAAATTAGTTTAAATATAAAGACATACATTTATATTTATAAACTTATATATAAACTTTTATACGAATATTTTTTATTTTTTTAAAAAAATCCTTCCTGAATTTAATTCAGAAAGGATTTATAATTTATTTGCTATTCATAAATAATTCTTTATTTTTATATAAATAGTCAGCTCCAGAGTATAAAGTGAAAAATGTTGCAATTAACATAAATATTGTTCCAACTTGTAATAATAGTCTATTATCTATATTAGCTCCAAGAAGTAATATTATTATTGCCAACATTTGACTTATTGTTTTTATTTTTCCCCCGCCACTGGCTGCTATAACTTTTCCATCAGCTGCAGCTATAGCTCTTAGGATACTTACTGTAAGTTCTCTTGCAACTATAATAATAACCATCCAGCCTGCAACTAAATTTGATTCTATCATACATATAAGAGCTGATATTACTAATAGCTTATCTGCTAAAGGATCCATAAATTTTCCAAAGTCAGTAACTAAATTATTTTTTCTTGCAATATGACCATCTAGAGCATCTGTTATTGATGCAATAATAAATATTAAACAGGCAATTAAATAATGATTTGTAATATCTAACATCATTATAATTACAAATACCGGTATCAACAAAATTCTAAGTAATGTTAATTTATTTGGTAGATTCATCTTGTATATCCCCCATTAAATCATACTCTAGGGCAGTGTTTATTTTAACATTTGCAAAATCTCCTGGCTCTAGATTAGTATGTGATTTTACATATACTATGCTGTCAATTTCTTCTGCATCGAATTTAGTTCTTCCAATGTATACATTGTCCTCAATTTGTTCTTCTATTAAAACTTCATATGCTTTACCTACTTTGTTTTTGTTTATTTCTTCTGAGATGCTTTGTTGAATCATCATTATAACATCTCTTCTTTCTTCCTTCACTTCTTGTTCTAAGTGATTAGGAAGCTTATCTGCTGCTGTTCCTTCTTCTCTTGAGTAAGGGAATACACCTAATTTATCAAATTTCACTTCTTTAACAAATTCCACAAGTTCTTCAAAATCTTTTTCATCTTCTCCTGGGAATCCTGTTATTAGTGTTGTTCTAAGTGTTGCATCAGGTATCGCAGTTCTAATCATATTTATTTTATCAAGTAATTCTTCTTTAGTAGTTTGTCTATTCATTAGTTTTAATACTTTGTTACTTGCATGTTGTATTGGCATATCAAAGTAAGAGCAAATATTATCATTTCTTTTTATAACATCTACTAATTCTTCTGTTATTGATTCTGGATATGAGTACATTATTCTTATCCATTTTAATCCTTCTATTTTAGCCAATTCCTCTAATAATTGTGGTAGCTTCGCGTCTCCATATATATCTGAACCATACATTGTAGAATCTTGTGCTATAACTACAAGTTCTTTTACTCCATCTTGTGCTAAGTTCTTAGCTTCTGCCACTATATCTTCTATTTTTCTACTTTTTTGCTTACCTCTTAATTTAGGTATTATACAGTAGGTACAATGCTTATCGCAACCTTCGCTTATTTTTATATATGCCATATATTCTGGTGTTGAAATATATCTTGGTAAATCTTCATTGTACACAACTTCTATATCATTTAAACTAATTATTTGTTTTTCTTTTTGTAAATTTGCTAAAATTTCGTCAATATTTTGGTAACTTCCTGTGCCTACTATTGCATCTATTTCAGGGATTTCTTCCCTTAATTCGTCTGAATATCTTTGAGCTAAACATCCTGTAACAATAAGTAATTTTAAATTTCCAGTTTCTTTAAGATTTGCAAATTCTATTATAGTTTCTATAGACTCTTGTTTTGCTGATTCTATAAATCCACATGTATTTACTAAAATCACATCTGCCTCATCAAAATCTCCTGTAAGTTTGTAACCCTTTTTATTTAATATACCCATCATTATTTCTGCATCTACTAGGTTTTTCGAACAACCTAACGATTCTAGTGCTATTTTTAACATTGTTTAACTCCTTCCATTGCTGTCTTATGAAAACTTATCAATTTTTCTATTGTGCCATTTATGTCTTCGAATTTAATTACGTCGTTATACTTGTATTGATTTACCGAATGCATATAAAGAGGGTCATAGTAGTACACTAAAAACTGTTCTACTAATTCTTCATATTTTTCATTGTCTAATAATTCTAAGTATTCATCCACAGTTTTATTTCCAAGTCTTTTTCTAAATGTATTTATACATTGCTTTAAGGCTTGTATATTATCCTCATTTCTATCATAGATATAATCTTTGCAAAGTCTTTTCACTCTGTCTTTTACGTCACATTCTATAAGTATGTGATATCCATCTCTTATTATTCCTTCATATATATCATTTGGAACAAGTACATGACCTACTCTTTTACTTTCACTTTCTACGAATAAATAATCACTCTTTGAGAAAAATAATGATTCAAATATTCTAGTTTCAAAAGTTTTTTGTGTTGGAGGTTTTTCATCATAAGTTATAAATCCAAATACAGAACCAGTATTTCTAGCCATATATTCTAAATCCACCATATCTATATTATTTTTGTCCAATTCTATTAATAACTCTGTTTTGCCAACTCCAGTTAATCCATGAAGAACTATAAATTGCTTTTTGTCCATTATATTACTTAAATAATTTTTCACATAATTTCTATATGATTTATAGCCTCCTTCTAACTTGTATAAGTCTATACCTATAGAACTAAGTAAATTAGCTACAGAGCCACTTCTCATTCCACCCCTTGCACAGTATATCACTATATGTTCATAATCACTCGATAATTCTTTTGCTAGTTTATACATATCTTTTAACTTTGGGGAAACAAAGTCAAAACCCTTATCTATAGCTTCGTGTTTCCCCTCTTGTTTATATATTGTACCAACCTCACAATACTCATCATTATCAAATAATGGCATATTATATGCATTTAATATATGATCATCTAAGTATTCTCTCTCTGTTCTAACATCTATAAAAATTGTTTTTTCTAATTTTAAAGCATCTTCTATTTTAATTGTTTTCAAATTTTATTCACCTTCTAATTTTGCTAATTCTTCCATTGTTATTAGTACTTTTCTAGGTTTACTTCCTTCACTAGGACCAACTATTCCTCTTTCTTCCATTGAATCAATCAATCTAGCCGCTCTGTTAAATCCTATTTTGTACTTTCTTTGTAGCATAGAAGATGATCCTTGACCACTTTGTACTACAAAGGCAATAGCATCTTCTAAGAATTCATCTACATCATCATTTTTTATGTTAGCAGTTTTTGAAATAGTTTGTATTATTTCTTCTTCATATTTAATTTCTTCTTTTACTTGGCCTTTTACAAAGCTTATTACTTTTTCAGAATCATCTTCAGATATATAAGCCCCTTGTAATCTTACCGGTTTTGCAGCTCCTAGTGGATAGAATAGCATATCACCTTTTCCAAGTAGTTTTTCTGCTCCACCCATATCTAATATAGTTCTTGAGTCTGTTTGTGATGAAACTGCAAAGGCAATTCTAGACGGAACATTTGCTTTTATAACTCCCGTTATTACATCAACAGAAGGTCTTTGTGTTGCTATAATCAAATGCATACCTGCTGCCCTAGCCATTTGAGCAAGTCTACATATATAATCTTCAACTTCGTTAGCACATGCCATCATTAAGTCAGCTAACTCATCTATTATTATTACTACTTTTGGAAGTTTAGTTTCACTTTTTTCATTATAACTAGTTATATCCTTTACTCCTAAATCAGCAAACAACTTATATCTTTTATTCATTTCAACTACTGCCCAGTTTAGTGCATTTGCTGCCTTTTTAGGATCAGTAACAACTGGTGAAAGTAAATGAGGTATACCATTATAATGAGCAAGCTCCACTACTTTCGGATCTATAAGCAATAGTTTTACTTCATCTGGTGTTGCTTTGTATAATACAGAATTTATTATTGTATTTATACAAACTGACTTACCTGAACCAGTAGCCCCTGCTACAAGTAAATGTGGCATTTTGCCAATATCTGCAATCACCGGATTTCCACTTATATCTTTTCCAAGTCCTATGGCAAGAGATGATGAATCTTCTTTAAATTCTTTACTTCCAATAACATCTCTAAGTCCTACTACCTGTGGTTCGTCATTAGGAACTTCTATTCCTATGGCACTTTTACCTGGAATTGGAGCTTCTATTCTTATACTTTTTGCAGCTAAAGAAAGAGCTATGTCATCTGATAAGTTTACAATTCTACTTACTTTAACTCCTGGATTTGGTTGCACTTCGTATCTTGTTATAGTAGGTCCTAGAGTTACTTGACCCATTTTTGTATCAACACCAAAATTAGATAATGTTTTGATTAATAAAGATGCATTTTCTAATGCCTTTCTTTTATCATTTTCATTACCTTTGTGTCCAATTTTAGTTATTAAATCTAAACTTGGTTTTGTATAGTTTTCATAATTTGATTGACTATTAATTTGTAAATCATTTGCATCTCCTAAGTTTATTGGAGCAGTTTTTTCAATATTAGTATTAGCTTTAGTTTTAGTATTACTCATTGTGTCGCTCATTTTAACATTAGGGTTTGTATTTTGAAGGTCCTTAAGTACATCTAATTCTGGCATACTATTTGTACCTTCTAAAATTTCTAGATAATCGTCATCACTTTTATTAAATCCTACTATTTTTATCGTTTTGTCTTCATCATCAGAACTTGGTTCAACTAAAGTATTTTCTAGTTCTTCATTTTTATCATTTTTATTAAAAATATTCTTCAAAAAACCTTTTTTATTTTTACCAACTTGAGTAGTTTCATCAACTTCTTCAGTTACTAAATTAATTGCAGACTCTTTTAAATTAGATACCTTATCTTTCACATTTACATTTCCATTTTTTATTTTGCTAGACTTATTAGTAATACCTTCTATTAAGTCTTTTAGAGATATATTAAATGTGTACATTACTGTAATGAATAGAGCAAATACACTAATTAACCATCCACCTGTTAACCCGAATACCGCTTTAATAAAGTATGCTATTGTTGATGTGATCAGACCGCAACCACTTCCATCAATCCCCATTTGCATAACATCTCTATACATGTTAGCTTTTAGTGGATTATCAACTGGAATTTTTCTTGCATTAAACAATCCATAAAAAATGAATAAAAAGACTATGAAAATATAGACTGTTTTGCTTTTTTTCATTCTATATACATATTCATTTCTTTCGAAAAATCCAAGAATTCCTATAATTATTATCAGCAATGGAATAATTAATGCAAGAGCTCCAAACAATCCTTTAAAAGTGTCTTGTATAAATTGTCCTATAAGGCCCATTGAATTTGAGTTTAAGCTATATAATAAAAATATTCCTATAAATACAGTTACTAGATTATAATATTCTCCAGATACTATTATTCTATCTTTGTTATGCTTTTTATTCTTAGCGCCTTTACTTTTTTTCTTAGCCACCAATCTCACCTCTTATTTCTTATACCTTATCAATTCAAATTTATAATTTATCCACAAACCAAATCAATTATAAATTCATTAAAACTTAAAAGTGTTAATGGTATACATTAACACTTTTAATATTAAATCATTATATCACATATTACTTATTTTAAACAAATCTTATTTATTTCCTTCATTTTTGTAGTCTTCTTTTATTAACTCTCTTAATTTTGCTAATGCTTCTTTTAATCCACCTACTTCATCTATAAGGCCACATTCAACTGCTTCTTTGCCTATTAAAACACTTCCCACATCACTTACAAGCTCATCTTTTGCATGCATAAGCTTATTTAACTCTTCTCTTTCTATATTAGAAGTTCTTGTTATAAATTCTACTATTCTTTCTTGCATTTTCTTAAAGTATTCAAAAGTTTCGTTAACACCTATAACTAGTCCATTTGTTCTTATTGGATGAACAATCATTGTTGCAGTTGGAGCAATATAAGAATAATCTCCTGCTGTTGCAAGAGGAACTCCTATGGAGTGACTTCCTCCAAGTACAAGTGTTACGACTTTCTTAGATATACTCTTAATTAACTCTGCCATGGCAAGACCTGCTTCCACATCTCCACCTACAGTATTTAATATAACTAAGATTCCTTTAATTTCAGCACTTTCTTCTACAGAATATAATAAAGGTATTATATGTTCATATTTTGTAGATTTTTTCTGTGGATTACCTACAAAGTGACCTTCAATTTCTCCTATTATAGTTATACATTGAACTTCTTTTTGTGCATTAGAAGGCATATTGGGAACTCCCATTTGTTTTATATTTTGAACTTTATCACTGTCTTCATCTTCGCCTTCATTATCGCTATTGTTGGCATTATTACTTTCATTGTTTTCAGGTTTATTTTCTTCATATTCTTCATCTTCAAATCCCAACTGATTCAAATCATAGTTATTATAATTATTATCATTTATGTATTCATTCATATTATTTTCTTTTTTTATCATTTATTTCACCTCATATAATATATTTAATTTTATCTTTCCCAATGAGAATGAAATCATTCTTAAGTTTCTTAGTCTAAGTTTTGACCACTAAAAAAAGCAAGATAAAATATATCTTGCTTTTTTATGCTATTAATCTGCAAATTCATTATGAATAGCATGAACAGTTTCTATCATATCTTCTTCTTTTACTAAGCAAGTAAGACATGTATATGAATCTGATGATTGTAAAAGAGTAATACCTGCCTTTGATAAAGCTCTAACTACTTTTGCAATAACACCAGGAGTTTCTGTAACTTTTGAACCAATTAAAGTTACCTTTGCACAATGTTTTCTAATATCATATTTTACATTATATTTTTGTAAAATTTCTTCTACAGCAAAAATATAATTGTGCTCCAATGCAAAGGCCTTTTCTTCTGTAAAGAAGTTTATCATATCTAAATTTATATGTTTTTCTTCCATTTCATTTAATATCTTTGAAAACAATTCTTCAGATGATTTCACCTTAATCTGAGCTATATTGTCTTTATGGGCTACTGATGTCATAAATCTAGATTGGAAGTCTTCATAATTACTTGTTGCACCACGAGTTAAACCGATTCTAGTTCCTTTACATGTAGGGTTTAAAGTATTTTTTATTTCTAAAACAATATCTCCATTTTTAGCAAGTTCTACCGCTCTTGGGTGAATAACTTTTGCACCTTTTTCTGCCATTTGGAATACTTCTTCATAATCACAATAATCAAGTATTTTTGCTGATGGCTCTATTCTTGGATCAGCAGTCATTATTCCATCTACATCTGTGTAAATTTGTACAGTTTCACTTCCCAATGCTTTTCCTATGGCAACTGCAGATGTGTCACTTCCTCCTCTTCCTAAAGTAGTAACCTCTCCGTCTTCTGTTCCTCCTTGGAATCCGGCTATAACAACTACTTTGCCTTCGTCTAGTTCTCTATGAATTCTTGTTGGATTTATTTCTTTTATTTTTGAATTTGAATAAACCTTAGTTGTTATTATTCCAGCTTGCATTCCTGTTAGAAATACTGATGATATTCCCCTCGCTTCTAACATAGATGATAGTATTGTTCCTGATATTATTTCTCCGCAAGACATTATTAAGTCAAGTTCTCGTTTTTTAGATTTTTTGTTAACATTAGTACATAAATTTATTAGTGTATCAGTCGCATAGGGTTCTCCCTTTCTTCCCATGGCTGAAACTACTATCACTAAGTCGTTGCCCTTTTTCTTATATTGTTCTATTATATTACACACTTCATTCATTTTTTCAACTGATGCTACCGATGTACCACCAAATTTTTGTACTAGAATCCCCATAAATGCCTCCTAAAATATTCCATCATATTCAATGATTATCATATCATTGCCAATTTTCTTTACATTCCTCCACGGAATTTCTAAATCTCCTCTATCTCTTTTTATACCAAAAAATCCTCTTTCTCTTGGTATTGAAAGTGCCAATATTTTTCCTGTAGTTTCATCTATTATAATATCGCACTCACCAATTACTCCAAGTCTTTCTCCACTAACTAAGTTTACTATTTCTTTTCCAGCTAATTCAGATAAATTCATATTTTCACCCCGATAAATTAAAATTCACTTCGTTCATATCGTCAACGATATATCCTCGTTATTACTTCGGATAAATCCATTACTCAAATTGAATTTTTACAATTATATCTGAACACCTTCTACGTTTTTTCCTACTATACATACTCCTAAGTTCTCTATATTAAATACTTTATTAATAATTGCTTCAACTTGTTCCATATTTACGCTATTTATATGTTCAATAATTTCATCTTCGTTTTTAATTTTATTATTAAGCAACATAGACTCACCATGAGATAGCATTTTTGAGCTAATACTTTCTAGGCTTAATATATAATTACCTTTTAACTGTTCCTTACTTTCTTTAAGTTCTTCTTCAGTAATATAGTTTTCTTTCATATTTTTTATTTCTTGTATTATTAAGTCATAGACTTCTTTTAAGTATTCTTCACTGGTACTAGCAAATATACCCAATTCGCCACATTTTTTATATAAAGCCTGAGAGGAGTATATGGAGTAGACCAGCCCTTTGTCTTCTCTTATACTTTGAAACAGTCTAGAACTATTACTTCCACCAAATATATTGTTTACAACTGCTAATGCATAAGCTTCTTTTTCATTCTCTTCTGGTATAGCTTTTAAACTAATTGCTACATTAACTTGTTCACTGTCTTTATTTTTAGTTATAAAACAAGAGTGAAACTTAGCCTCATTTACCTCTATGTTTACTTCCTTTTCTTCCCATTTACTGAATTTTTCTTCAATAACCTTTACTACTTCTTCAAAATTGAAATTACCACAAATTGATATGACCGCATTATTAGGAACATAATACTTACTATAATGATTTAGAATATCTTTTCTTTTTAAACTTTTAATAGTCTGTCTATTCCCTAGTATATTCATACCTAACCCATCATCAGCATATACATTTTCTACTAATAAATCATAAGATAAATCATCTAACGAATCTTCATACATTTTAAGCTCTTCTAATATTACTACTCTTTCTCTGTCTATATCATTATTATTAAAGGTTGAATTTAATATCATATCACTTAAAACATCTATTCCTATATTTATATGTTCATCTAAAAGATGAACATAATAGCATGTACATTCCTTATTTGTAAAAGCATTTATTTGTCCACCAATATTATCTATATCTCTTGCTATGTCTTTTGCACTTCTATTTTTAGTTCCTTTAAACAACATGTGCTCAATAAAATGAGACACACCACTTTTCTTAGGTGTTTCTATCCTAGATCCTGTATTTATCCAAATCCCAAGAGATACGGATTTTAAATAAGGTATTTCCTCTCCCACAATGGTGAGACCATTTTTCAGGGTTTGACATTTATACATATCTTCCTCCAAATTTTAATACGTCATTATATACTTTAATTTTTACAAGTTAAAAAAATTTATAGTATTAATTATAGTTTAGAAGCTTAATTTAATCAACAATAAACACATCGCTAAGCCTTCCTGGTTTTAAGTTTTTTTCTCTTATAATTTGAATAATATCATCTATGCATTTTGTTGTGGCATCTGTTGGATGCATTAATACAATACTTCCATCTACTATATTTTTATTCTTTACTCTTTCAATAATTTTTTCAGGATTATCTCTATCTTGCCAATCAATAGTATCCACATCCCATTTGAAACATATGTAATTTAAACGTTCTGCTGCTTTAACTGTATTTGATCCAAAAGAACCCGCTGGAGCTTGAAAAAATTTACTTTCCTCTCCAATAGTATCATCAATTATTTTCTTAGAAGTACTTATTTGATTATAATTTTCATCATATGAAAGATTAGCATAGTCTAGGTGTTTATATCCATGATTGCCTATCTCATGTCCTTCATTTTTGATTCTTAAAAGCAAGTCCTTTTTATTTTCAGCCCATTTTCCTGTGACATTGAAAGTAATATGTACCTTCTCCTTTTTTAAAGTTTCCAAAATAGATATTACATACTCATCCTCCCACCCTAGGTCTACGTTGCAAGTTAATGCAACATAGCCACTATTTTTTTTAGTCCCCTGGGTATAGGGGGCTTTTGCCAAGTCTAGAATATTAATACTTGGGGTTGCTTGGTTCTTCTTAAGTGTAAAAGCAATTCCACATATTATAAGCAGAATGATTAGAATAAAAGTTATTATTTTTTTTAGTTTACCTTTGTTTAGCACCATCATTATCATATTGGTTTCCTCCTAATATGTACAAATTATTTCTTATTATAAGCTTATTATTACAACCTATAATTTATTCTTAGGAATAGGACTTGTTATCCAAAAATTCACTTCATTCATTTGGCTAATCATATGTCTTTGGTTAAAATTGACTACCTTGGACTATATGTTAGAAAAATACACAACAAAAAAACGAGACTATGTCTCGTTCCCTTATTTTATAAATGAATTTTTATTTATTTTTTCTTTCTGGTCTAGGTAATAATACTTTTCTAGATACATTTACTCTACCTTTGTCATCTATTTCAGTAACCTTAACTTCTACTTCATCTCCAACATTTAATACATCTTCAACTTTTTCTATTCTTTCATGAGCTATGTTTCCTATGCGAAGTAATCCTTCTTTTCCTGGAAGCAATTCAACGAAAGCACCGAAGTTAACTACCCTTGTAACTTTACCTTTATATATTTCGTTTAACTCAACTTCTGCAACTATGTCAGATATTTTTTGCTTAGCAAGTCTAATCATCTCAATATCTATACCAGCTATGAAAACTTCACCATCTTGTTCTATATCTATTTTAACACCAGTTTCATCTATTATCTTAGTTATTACTTTTCCACCAGCACCGATAACATCTCTTATCTTATCAGGGTTAATTCTCATAGTAACTATTTTTGGTGCATATTTAGATAATTCTTCATTTGGCTTATCTATGCATTTTCTCATTTCATTTAATATATGAAGTCTACCAACTCTAGCTTGAGCTAATGCTCTTGTTAATACTTCTTCATCTATACCAGCTATTTTTATATCCATTTGTATAGCAGTTATACCTTTTTCAGTACCTGCAACTTTAAAGTCCATATCTCCTAAATGGTCTTCCATACCTTGTATATCTGATAGTATAGCCATTTTTCCATCATGTTCTATAAGTCCCATTGCAATACCTGCAACCATATCTTTTAAAGGTACACCAGCATCTAATAAAGATAATGTAGAACCACAAACAGAACCTTGCGATGTAGAACCATTTGAACTTAATACTTCAGACACAAGTCTTATAGCATAAGGGAATTCTTCTTTTGAAGGTATTACTGGAAGTAAAGCTCTTTCAGCTAAAGCTCCATGACCTATTTCTCTTCTTCCTGGCCCTCTTGATGGTCTAGCTTCACCAACAGAATATGCAGGGAAGTTATAGTGATGCATATATCTCTTGTTTTCTTCTTCATCAAGTCCGTCAAGTATTTGAACATCACCTAATGCTCCAAGAGTTGTAACTGTCATTACTTGAGTTTGTCCTCTTGTAAATAATCCTGAACCATGAGCTCTTGGTATAAATCCATGGTCACACCATATTGGTCTTATCTCATCAGTTTTTCTAGCATCTGGTCTTCTGCCTTCATGAACGATAGCTTTCCTAACTTCTTCTTTTATTATAGAATCTAGTGTAGCTATTATATCATTTCCAAACTCTTCTAAAATTTCTTCATCAAAACTATTTACAGTTTGTTCTTTTACAGCGTCCATAGCTTCTTGTCTTTCAAGTTTTTCAACAACTCTAACAGCTTCCTTCATTCCTTCAGTAGCTATTTCTCTAACTTTGGCCTCTATCTCAGCATTTGGTTTAGTTTCAACAAATTCTATTTTTTCTTTTCCAACTTCAGCTTGAATTTGTTCTATAAACTCAACTATTTTTTTGATTTCTTCATGTGCTTTTAATATTGCTTCAAGCATTAATGATTCTGGTACTTCATCAGCTCCAGCTTCAACCATCATTACCGCTTCTTTAGTTCCTGATACTACTAAGTGTAGTGAACTCTTTTCTCTCTCTTCTGCTGTAGGGTTTACTACAAGCGCTCCATCAACTAAGCCGATACATACAGAACCTGTTGGTCCATTGAAAGGTATTTCTGATATTGATAAAGCAACTGATGAACCTATCATAGAAACTATATCAGGAGTACAATCTTGATCCACTGATAAAACTGTAGCAACAACTTGCACATCATTTCTAAAAGTTTTTGGGAATAAAGGTCTTATAGGTCTATCTATAAGTCTTGATGTAAGTATAGCTTTTTCTGATGGCTTACCTTCTCTTTTTAAGAATCCACCTGGTATTTTACCCACTGAATATAATTTTTCTTCATAATCAACACTTAGTGGGAAAAAGTCTACACCATCTCTTGGTTGAGCTGATTTTGAGCAGTTTACCATAACCATAGTCTCACCATATCTAAGTATTGCACTACCACTAGCAAGTTGTGAAATTTTGCCTATTTCAACAGAAAGTTCTCTTCCTGCTAAATCCATTGTAAAAATTTTATGTTCAAACATTAATGCTTGTACCTCCTCTTATACTGAAACCACTATTTCTTCTATGTACTATATTAACAAAATTACTACTAATTAACAATATAATTATACAATGTAAAGAATTAGCGCTTTAGTATATCCTCTTATTTATTAATTAGAAGAACTTATTGCTAAAATTTGAGGCCCTGTGTGTGCACATATGCAAGATCCACCTCTAGTAATAAAGACTTCCTTTGCTTTTATTCTTTTAGCAACTTCTTCTTTAAGTTTTTCAAAATCTGATTCATTAGAACCATATCCTATTGTAAGAACTTTAGATTCTAAATTGTGCTCGTTAGCTTCTAAGATCATATCTACTAGTTTAGAGGCTACTTGTTTAGCTCCTCTAACTTTTGTTACTATTTTATTTTTCCCATTTTCCATGGTACATATAGGTTTTATATTTAACATATTTCCTACAAAAGATACCACACTTGGTAATCTTCCACTTTCTTTTAAATAGTCTAATGTAAAGGGTACGAAAAATAAATTTACGCTTTCTCTAATGTCTTCTAATTTGCCAACTATTTCATCAGCACATAAATCACTATTTTCCACTAATTCACAGGCTTTTATTACATATTGTCCACTTCCTAAAGATAAAAATAATGTATCAAAAACATATATATTACCAGAAACATCATTTTTAGCCATCATTGCACTTTGATATGTTCCTGACGTATTTGATGAACCGGTTAAACAAATCACATCATATCCTTCATTTACATATTTTTCAAAAGCTTCTTTGAACTGAATGTATGTTACTTGAGATGTTTTAGGTAAAGTTTCACTACTTTCTAAAACATGATAAAATTCTTGCTTAGTAAAATCTATACCGTCTTTATATTCTTTCCCATTTATACTGATAGTAAGCGGAATCATATCTAAAAAGTCTTTTTGTTTTATTTCTTCAGGAATGTCGCACATGCTGTCACACAGTATTTTAATCTTCATGGCTACTGCCCCCTTATAGAAATTAATTATTCATTCTTTTATCAATACAAAAAAAGCAGATACCATAAGTATACCTGCTCTTTAAATAAAGTAATAAGATTATTTTCTTAATCCTAATTTAGCTATTAATGCTCTGTAACCTTCTAAGTCTTTTTCTTTTAAGTAACCTAATAAGTTTCTTCTTCTACCAACCATTTTTAATAATCCTCTTCTTGAATGGTGGTCTTTTTTGTGAACTTTTAAGTGCTCATTTAATTCGTTTATTCTAGCTGTTAATAAAGCTATTTGAACTTCTGGAGAACCAGTATCTCCTTCTTTTCTTCCGAATTCTTTTATTATTTCTGTTTTATTCATTTGATGTACCTCCAAATAATTTAATATAATCGCCATTTACTAAGCATTGATTGGAGTATTCACATGCCGAGTAATGGTTACTTTGATTATTTTATCATAACTTAGCTACTTTTGCAAATATACTTTTTATATATATAATTAGTATCCATCTTTAATTGTATTTTTAATTCGTTTAAATCTTTAAACTTCTTCTCATCTCTTATTCTTTCCAAAAACTCAAGTTTTATAGTTTTGCCATAAATATCTTTGTCAAATTCTAATATATTTGTTTCTACTGACATTTTTTCTCCATCTACGGTAGGATTATAACCAATATTTGTAGCTCCAACATATACTTCATTGCCTATATATACTTTTGTAGCATATATGCCTCTTTTAGGTATAATAAGATTTTCTTGTAGTCTAAGGTTTGCCGTTGGAAATCCTAAAGTTCTACCTAGCTGCTTTGCATGAATTACTGTACCTTCTATTGTATAGTTTCTTCCTAAATAGTTCTTTATTTCACCCACTCTTCCTGCATATATTAAATCTTTTACATGAGTACTACTTACTCTTATGTTATTTATAACTACAGGCTCAATTACCTCCACATCAAATCCGTATTTTTTACCTAATATTTTTAATATTGGCGGAGTACCTTCTCTCTTTCTTGCAAAAGCAAAATCATGCCCTATAATTAGTTTTTTTGCTCCTAATTTATCAACTAATATTTGTTTCACAAAGTCTTCTGCTGATATTTCTGCCATATCTTTATTAAATGGTATATCTACAACTACATCTACACCTAATAACTTAAGCTTATTCATTTTTTCTACTTCTGTTATTATTTCTCTAGTTATAATATTAGAAAAATAACTAATAGGGCTGTTTTTGAATGTAAAAACTATACTTGTTAATTGTTCTTGTTTTGAATAATCAACAGTTTTTTCTATAAGAACCTCATGTCCCTTATGAATTCCGTCAAATTTACCTATAGTAACAACACTTTTATCAAAACTTTTCATTTCATTTAAAGAATTTATAATAATCATGTCTTTTCCCCACTGATATAAAAATTATTCTATAAAAATTTTATCACTCTTTAGACTAATAGTGTTACTATTTTTTAATAATTTTCCAGTTCCTATAAATTCATCATTACAATATACTCTGACATATTCATCATTTTGTGATAAATTATCGTTTGTAAATCTTTTAGAATCTATTATTCCACCATTTCTATAGTATTTAAGAGCAGTATCTTTTAATTCAACTTTTTTAAAATTATCTAGAACATAATCAATATCATATAAGTAATTTTCTAAGACGTTATTATTATAATATTTTTCCAATTCCTCTAGAGTTATTGCATTTTCTAAGTTAAATTTTCCAGAAGATGTTCTAAGTAAAAAGGACATATGTCCTCCACATTTTAAGTACTGTCCAATATCATGACATATACTTCTAACATAAGTACCTTTTGAACATTTAACCAAAAATAATACTTTATTTTCAATTATATTTAAAATTTTTATTTGTTTTATGTTAACTTTTCTAGGCTTAATTTCAATAGTGTCTGCTTTTCCTTTTCTAGCTAAATCACACATTTTTTGTCCATTAATTTTCAAAGCCGAATAAACAGGAGGATATTGGTTAATTTCTCCTGTTTGCGTTTCAAAAGCTTTATATATCTCCTCACTTGTAATATTTGAAGTATTGCCTTCAAATGTTATTACTCCAGAAGAGTCATAAGTATCTGTATCAGCACCTAACGTTAATTCACATATGTATGATTTTTCTTTATTCAAAATAAGCTCACTTACTTTTGTAGCCTTATTCAAACATATAGGAAGAACTCCAGCAGCATCAGGATCTAGTGTTCCTGTATGACCAACTTTTTTCATGCTTAAAATTCTTCTCACTCTACTTACAACATCATGAGATGTCATACCTGTAGGTTTTAATATATTTACTATTTTATTCATTAAAAATCATCCTTAAATTTCTTTTAATGCTTCTTCTAATATTTTTATTTTTGCATTTTTCATACTATCATTTATAGTGCATCCAGCAGCCCTTATATGTCCGCCTCCACCAAATACCTTAGCCAAGCGACTTACATCTGCATAGGATTTAGATCTTAAACTAACTTTAATTTCATTATGACTTTTTTCTTTAAGTAGAATTCCTATTTCAACATTTTCTATATCTCTAGCATATGGAACAATGCCATCTATATCCTTAAAGTCAACATTGTATCTTTTAAGCATGTCTAGTGTAACTATCATTATAGCTACTTTTTCATTAATAATTTCCAGTGTATTTAGTGACTCTCCTAATAATTTATAAAAGTTAAAAGGATTACTACCAAAAACATTTTGAACTACCTTTTGTGTTTGCGCTCCATTTATTAATAATTGCTTTGCCATATCAAAACTACTTGCATGAGTATTTGAATACGTAAGCTTTCCAGTATCCGTCATAAGACCTGTATAAAGAGCTGTAGCTATATTTTCATCTATAGATTTAAATTTATTTATCTCTTCATTTCTTACAAGTAAATTATATACTAATTCACTAGTTGAAGATGCTTCAGCAACTACATAATTAAAATCTCCATAAAAATCATTGCTTGCATGATGATCTATATTGATTAATTTAATACAATTAGCTTTAACTTCATCATCCACACAAATTCTGTTTTTATCTCCACAATCTAACGTAATCAAAGTATAGTTTTCTATTTTCAACTCTTTAAATTCAATAGAGTTTATTATGTTTACACCTTCAATAAGAAACTGCATATTTAAAGGCATTTCGTCATTCATAACATAATAAACATTTTTATTAATTTTTTTTAAGAAATAATACATTGAAAGAGTTGAACCTATATTGTCTCCATCTGGATTAACATGAGAAGTAACGACAAAATCATTACTTCCATGTATATATTTTATAATATTATCTAGACTATTCATTATCATTTTCCTCAACTTGTGTTTGAGGCTTATCTTGATCTTTTTGTGATACTTTTTTTATAAGGCTGTCCATGTACATACCTTTAATTAAAGAATCATCTACTTTGAATATGATTTGTGGGATATGTCTTATTTTTATACTTCTACCTATTTCTCTTCTGATGTAACTTTCTGCATTTCTTAAGCCTTCTAAAGTCGACTCTTCATCTCCACCTAAAATACTTACGTATATGTAGGCATAGCTTAAATCACTAGTAACTTCCACATCTGTAACACTTACCATAGAGTTTATTCTAGGGTCTTTTATTCCATTAATAAGCATAGTACTTACTATTTTTCTAATTTCTTCGCCTATTCTACGTGTTCTATTATATGATGCCATAATATCAACCCTCTTTACCTGTAGTTAATTGTTTATAATTTTCTTTCTATTTCTTTTGTTACGTAAGCTTCTACTATATCTCCAACTTTAATATCGTTGTAATTTACGAAACTCATACCGCATTCGTAACCATTATTTACTTCTTTTACATCGTCTTTAAATCTCTTAAGAGCTTGTATTTCACCTTCGTGAATGATTATACCGTCTCTTACTATTCTTACTTTACCATTTCTGAATATTTTACCACTTGTTACGTAGCATCCTGAAACTGTACCAACTCCAGATATCTTGTAAACTTCTCTTATTTCTGCTTTACCTGTATCTTCATCTCTATATTCTGGGTCTAACATACCGCTCATAGCAGCTTGTATGTCCTCTATAGCTTTATATATTATAGTGTAACTTCTTACATCTACACTTTCTTTTTCTGCAAGAGATTCTGCACTTGGTACTGGTCTAACATTGAATCCTATTATTATTGCATTTGATGCAGCTGCAAGCATAACATCTGATTCATTTATAGCTCCAACACCACCATGTATTACTCTAACTGCAACTTCTTCGTTAGATAATTTTTCAAGTGATTGTTTTACTGCCTGAACAGAACCTTGAACATCTGCTTTTATAACTATATTAAGCTCTTTAACTTGACCTTCGTTCATTTGCTCGAAGAATTGGTCAAGTGACATTCTTTGGTTAGATTTTAGCATTTCTTCTCTAGCTATATGTTGTCTTTTTTCTGCAACATTTCTAGCTATTTTATCTGAAGGTACAGCTACAAACTGATCCCCACCTTGTGGAACTTCTGAAAGTCCTAATATTTCAACAGCTGTTGACGGTCCAGCAGTTTTAACTCTTTTTCCTTTTGAGTTTATCATCGCTCTTACTTTACCTGAAGCAACACCACAAACAATTGGATCTCCAACTTTTAAAGTACCACCTTGTACAAGTACTGTAGCAACTGGTCCTCTACCTTTGTCAAGTTCAGCTTCTACAACTGTACCAACAGCTCTCTTATCTGGATTAGCTTTTAATTCTTCCATTTCAGAAACTAAAAGTATCATTTCTAATAGTGTGTCTATTCCTGTTCTTTGTCTAGCTGAAACTGGAACTGCTATAACATCTCCACCCCAGTCTTCAACAAGTAATCCCTGTTCAGATAGTTCTTGCTTAACTCTATCTTGATTAGCTGCTGGTTTATCTATTTTATTTATAGCTATAATTAGTGGAACACCTGCTGCTTTAGCATGGTTTATTGCTTCTATTGTTTGAGGCATTATACCATCGTCTGCTGCAACTACTAATATTGCTATATCTGTAACTTGCGCACCTCTAGCTCTCATTGCTGTGAAAGCCTCATGTCCTGGAGTATCTAAAAATACTATCTTTTGTCCATTTATTGATACTTCAGATGCACCTATATGCTGAGTAATTCCACCTGCTTCACTATTAGTAACATGTGTACTTCTTATAGCATCTAGTAAAGATGTTTTACCATGGTCAACGTGTCCCATAACTGTTACAACTGGTGGTCTTGGTTTTAAATCTTCTTCTTTATCTTCTTCTATTTGCATTAATGCTTCTATTTCTTCTTCAGCTTCTTCATCATTTGAACCTGCAACTAATGTAAATCCATATTCACTTGCTAAATGAGAAGCTATTTCAAAGTTAACTTCTTGATTTAAAGAAGCCATAGTTCCCATTTTCATAAGCTTCATTATAACTTCTGTAGCTGGTTTTTCTAAAGCTTCAGCCAGTTGTTGAACTGTTAAAGTTCCATCAACTTTTATTACATTTTCATCAGATTCTTTTAAAAGGTCCATAAGTAATTCTACTTCATCTTCTTCTAATTCAGATTTTTCGTTTTCTACTTCAATTCCTAATTCTTTTATTTTTGCTAAGATGTCCTTATTTGACATTCCTACTTCTTCTGCTATTTGGTAAACTCTTGTTTTATTCACAAGATCACCCCCTATTATTATTTGTTAATCCATTAACTGTATGATTTTATTTGCGAATCCTATATCTTTAATTCCTATAACTGCTCTAGAATCTTTACCAATAGATATTCCTAGATCGCTTTTTGTAGATAACTCTACACAATTTACTTTTCTAAAAGATGACTTATCATTGAATAATTTTTTCGTATTATTCGATGCATCACCCGCTACTATAACTAAATTTAATTTTCCTTTTTTTAAATCTATCATAGTTCCATCTTCGCCAGATACTAATTTACCTGCTCTCATTGCAAGGCCTAGTAATGAGTGTATTTTATCCATATTATTTTTCATAAGATTCTAACTCCGCTAATAATTTTTCGTATACCTCATTTGGCACTTCCATTTTAAATGCTCTATTTAAAGCTTTGCTTTTTATAGCTTTTTTTAAACATTCAGAATCCTTGCATATGTATGCTCCTCTTCCATTTGCTTTTCCTGCTAAGTCTATAAAAATTTGGCCTTCTTTATTTTTTACTATTCTAATAAGTTCCTTTTTACTGTCTCTATCTTGACAAGCAATACACTTTCTTTGAGGCACTTTTTTTATTTTTTTCAAAGCAATCCCTCCTTATTCTTCGTCATTTAATTGAGATTCACTTTTAATATCTATCTTCCAATTCGTAAGTTTTGCAGCAAGTCTAGCATTTTGTCCTGCTTTACCTATAGCTAAAGATAATTGATAATCTGGCACCACAACTAATGCTGATTTTTCTTCTTCGTTAACTTCTACTTTAACTACTTTTGATGGACTAAGTGATGCACATACAAACTCAGCTGGATTTTCACTGTAATTTATTATATCTATTTTTTCTCCACCTAGTTCATCAACTACATATTTAACTCTCGTTCCTTTTGGTCCTACACAAGCTCCAATTGGATCTATTTTTTCATCTATTGAGTGAACAGCCATTTTAGTTCTTGATCCGGCTTCTCTAGATACAGATTTAATTTGAACTATGCCCTGGAATATTTCTGGTACTTCTGATTCAAATAATCTCTTAACAAGGTTTGGATGACTTCTTGAAACTACTATTTGAGGTCCCTTATTAGTTTTCTTCACTTCTAATATATATACCTTTATTTTATCTCCAGCTTTGAAATGTTCTCCTGGAATTTGCTCAGTTTCAGGCATAGATGCTTCTATTTTTCCAAGTCTCACATAAACAATTTTTTTATTATCAGATACTCTAGCAACTTCTCCAGTTACTAATTCTCCTTCTTTTTCTATAAACTCATTGTATATTATTTCTCTTTCAGCTTCTCTTATTCTTTGAACAACTACTTGTTTAGCTGTTTGTGCTGCTATTCTACCAAAATCTTTTGGAGTTACTTCATTTTCTAATACATCTCCAAGTTCATACTTTGGATTTATTTGTCTAGCTTCATCAAGTTCTATTTCTAAAAAGTTATCATATAAATCTGACTCATCAACAACTCTTCTTTGTGAGTAAACTCTTACTTCTCCCTTTTCTGGGTTAAAATCTATTCTAACATTTTGTGCTGAACCAAAGTTCTTTTTGTATGCAGTAAGTAATGCTTGTTCTATAGTATCTATAAGTATATCTTTATCTATACCTCTATCCTTTTCTAATTCATCTAGTGCTTCCATGAATTCGTGATTCATTTTTTTATCCTCCCTATATTAATGTTACCACTAAAACTTAATAGCTAATCTAATAAGCGCAACATCTTTTTTATTGAATTCAACCTCTTTATTATCTATTATAACTTTAATATTTTTCTCTTCTGTTAAACCAACAAGCTCCCCTTCATGTAATTTAGAACCGTCAATTGATTTGTAAAGCTTTATTTCCACATCTCTACCTTGGTATTTCACAAAGTCTTTATCTTTTTTAAGTGGTCTATCAAGACCAGGAGATGATACTTCTAAATAATAGTTATCTTTAATTGGATCTTTTTCATCTAGAATTGGATTTAATGCTCTCGTAACTAATTCACATTCATTTAAAGAAACTCCGCCTTCTTTATCGATGTAAACTCTAAGGAAGAATTCTCCACCTTCTTTAACATATTCAACATCTACTAACTCTAAATCGTTGGCTTCTGTTATAGGTAATACTATTTGTTCTATTTCAGTAGCTATGTTCTTTTTCATATTGTTTACCTCCTATTCAGTTGTACTTATAGTATTTAAAATAAAAGAGTGAGCACAGATGTCTCACTCTTAGTTTCTGCAAATATACTATTTTATATATCACTATATCATAAAAATGTTATGTTTACAAGCTTTTGTATTGATTTTATATTTGCTCTATCACTCTTTCATCAATAATAAGTTATTTATTTTAACTTTTATTATTTGGTCCTTTTAGTTTATATAAGTTATAAATATTTATAATAATTATTATAGCATTAGCTAAAGCTACAGGATAAGCACCAACATTTAAACCATATATAACAAACATCAAACACCCTATGGAGTTTATTATTCTTAATTTATAAATATCTGTCATTGTAAGGGATATGGCAATTAAAATAGATGCTGCATATCCCACTAGCTCTATATACTCAAAACTAAACATATTAATTCCTCCTTAGAATTATAAGTACACTAATATACTTAGTTTGTTCATTTTTTATACTATAATTCACTCATAATTTATTAAAATAATGAAAGTTGATTTTTATCACTCATATTGTCTAAAGATCCATGATTAGTTAGAGTTTCAATTACAGTTTTTGAAATTTTAGTTCTTTTTCTCAGGTCTTCTTTGGATATAAACTCTCCATTTTCTCTTTCTTGCTGTATGTGTATAGCTGCATTTTCTCCCACACCTTGCAAAGCTATCATTGGAGGTAGGATTTGCTTTTCTCCCATAACTTTAAACTCAGTTGCATCTGATTTATAAATATCCACTGGAAGAATTTTTATATTTCTTGCATACATCTCATAAGCAACTTCAAGAACTGTAAGCATATTTTTTTCTTTGGCTGTTGCATCATTACCTAGGGAAATAATTTCATCCATTTTGTTTCTTATGCCATCTAGTCCTTTTACAATTAAATCAGCATCAAAATCTTCTGCTTTGGTTGTAAAATACGTGGCATAAAATGCTTCTGGATAATGCACTTTATAATAAGCCAGCCTAAAACTCATCATTACATAAGCAACAGCATGTGCTTTAGGGAACATGTATTTTATCTTTTGACATGATCCTACATACCAATCTGGTACATTATTTTTTTTCATTTCTTCAATAAATTCAGGCTTTAATCCTTTCCCTTTTCTAACGCTTTCCATTATGGTAAATGCCATCTTTGGTGGAAGTCCTTTAAATATTAAGTAGTTCATTATATCATCGCGAGTTGATATAACCTCTTTAAATTCAACTGTACCTTCTACAACTAAATCTTGTGCATTATTTAACCAAACATCAGTACCATGAGATAATCCTGATATACGTACAAGCTCTGCAAATGTGGTTGGCTTTGTATCGAGAAGCATTTGTCTAACGAACTTTGTTCCAAACTCAGGTATGGCAAGACAACCTATTGGACAGTTTATTTCCTCAGGTGTTACCCCTAAAGCATCTGTAGATGTAAATAAAGACATTGTTTCTTTGTCATCTAGAGGTATTTCTGTAGCAATCTTTCCTGTAATATCCTCTATCATTCTAATGATGGTCGGAACGTCGTGTCCTAGTATATCAAGTTTTAGTATCCTACCACTTATAGAGTGATAGTCAAAGTGCGTAGTTATAACTCCACAACTTGTATCATTTGCTGGATATTGTATAGGAGTTATATCATAAACATCTTTGTAATCTGGTATAACCATAACCCCACCAGGATGTTGTCCTGAAGTTCTTTTTACCCCTGTACATCCATTAGCAAGTCTTAATACTTCTGCTGATGTGGAATTTAAATCATTTTCTTCCACAAATTTCTTGGCATAACCAAATGCCGTTTTTTCTGCAACTGTACCTATTGTACCTGCTCTATATACATGACCTTCTCCAAAAAGCTCTTCCGTGTATTTATGAATGACAGGTTGATAACTTCCTGAGAAATTAAGGTCAATATCAGGTTCCTTATCTCCTTCAAATCCAAGGAAAACCTCAAAAGGTATATCATGTCCGTCTTTTTTCAATGGTCTTCCGCATTTAGGACAATCTTTTGCTGGTAAATCAACTCCAGACCCCCATTCACCTATTTCATAGAAATAAGAATACTTACACTCTGAGTTTTCACAAATATAATGCGCTGGTAGCGGATTAACTTCCGTTATATCACTCATGGTAGCAGCAAGAGAAGATCCAACAGACCCCCTAGAACCAACTAAATATCCATCTGCAAGAGATTTTGTAACTAATTTTTGGGCTATAATATACATCACTGCATAACCATTACTTATAATTGAATTCAACTCTCTATCAAGCCTTTTTCTAACAACATCTGGAAGAGGAGTACCATAGATTCTTTCAGCCTTCTCATTACACATATCTCTAAGTTCCTTATCTGAACCTTGGATTACTGGTGGAAAGGTTGCATTAGGTATTGGAAGTATGTCTTCAATCATATCTGCCACCTTATTTGTATTTTCTACTACAACCTCATATGCTAAATCTTCTCCTAGATACTTAAATTCATCTAGCATTTCGTCTGTAGTTCTAAAATGAAGATAAGTCTCTTCTTCATCTACCTTAAAGCCTTGTGAGTATTTAAGCACCGTTCTATATATAGCTTCATGTTTATCTATAAAGTGTACATCTCCTGTAGCTACAGGAATTTTTCCAAACTTCTTTGCCACTTCAATCATTCTTCTATTTAAATCTCTTAACTCTTCCTCATCTTCCACTTCACCTTTATCAATCATAAATCTGTTATTATCAATTGGCATAACTTCAATATAATCATAAAGAGAAATTATTCGTTCTAAATCTTCATCACTTTTGTTTTGCTTAACAGCTTGGAAAACTTCCCCAGCTTCACAAGCTGATCCAACTATTATTCCTTCTTTATATTCTTCCAAGATACTTTTTAAAATTCTAGGTGCTCTATAAAAATGATTTACATGAGCATCAGATACTATTTTATATAAATTTTTTATTCCAATTTGATTTTGGGCAATTAAAGCCACATGGTTAGTTCTTAATTTAGTGTAATCTATGTCTCCTAAAATTGTATTTATATCGCTTAATTTTTCTGCCCCCTTCTTTTTTATCATTTCTAAAAATTTGATAAATATATGCGCCGTAGCTTCTGCATCATCTACAGCTCTGTGGTGATTAAGTAGTGGAATTCCTAGCTCTTTAGCTATAAGATTTAATCTAAATCTTTTCATATGAGGAAGTAAAGTCCTGGCAAGTGTTAATGTATCTACTGAAGTATTTTTAAATTCAATATTTTGTTCTCTACATTTTTGTTGCATAAATCCCATATCAAAGTCTGCATTGTGAGCAACTAATACACTGTCTCCTATAAATTCAACAAACTTTGGTAATACTTCTTCAATAGTAG
Organism: Terrisporobacter glycolicus ATCC 14880 = DSM 1288; assembly: GCF_036812735.1. Taxonomy (NCBI): domain Bacteria; kingdom Bacillati; phylum Bacillota; class Clostridia; order Peptostreptococcales; family Peptostreptococcaceae; genus Terrisporobacter; species Terrisporobacter glycolicus. Next base: position 2,787,201 of record NZ_CP117523.1, read on the forward strand.
GCTTATCTTTTATTAAATCATTTGTGATCCCAGTAAGCTCTTGAACTTTGTAAGAAATATCCTTCTCAGGATTTATCAATTGACTAAACCTATCAACAATCTTATAATTTTCTACCTTTACTGCACCTATTTCCGTAATTTTATCATTTTTATTTGAAAAACCTGTAGTTTCCAAGTCAAATACTATGAATGTCTGAGATAACTCTTCATCATTAGCCTTTTGTATCACAGGCAGATTATCTTCTACTAAATATCCTTCAACACCATAAAGTATTTTTATATTGTTAGCCTTTCCTGCATCCATGGCCTCCGGGAAAGCCTGAACCACACCGTGATCTGTTATTGCAATTGCCCTATGACCCCAGTCAGCTGCCTGTTTAACTAATTTTTTAGTAGGACATAAAGCATCCATTGAAGACATTTGAGTATGAGCATGTAATTCAACTCTTTTGCCTTTTTTACAAGTATCTTTTCTCTTAGGTTTTTCCTCTTGTCTAATACCACTTATAGTCATAGTGATTTCTCTTTGATAAGTATCATATAATACATCACCTTTAATTTTTACATAAGACCCTTCTTTTACACTATCTAATACCTTATCCTTATTTAAATCATTTAAAAATAATTTGCAATTAATAGAGCTTGTATTGTCTGTAATAGACATAATCGAAAGTATTTTACCATTTCTTAATTCTTTATTTTCTATATTAAATATTTCTCCTATAACTGCTACTGTCTTAGATTTTTGATTAAGATCTTTTATTGGATGTACTAAACTGTTAACATCTTCTCCATAAATCAAATGTTCATCATATTCATCCTTAATCACATAAGTTTCTTCCTCACTATCTTCATCTACTACTTCAAATTCCATTTCCTTAATTAAGTCTTCAATTTCTTTATCTGTTTTTTCTATTAATTTTTTTATGTCTGTCTTATCACTAACTGCTTTTTCAACTTTGACTTGATAGTCAATTCCCAATTCTTCTAATAATACATTTCTGATAATATCTTCTATATTATTCTTTTTTAGTTTTTCATAAAAAATATCTTTAGGTATTTTTATTTTTAGCATATTATCTAAACACATATACTCTACTTGCTTCTTCCATCCGTCAATAGCCGGACAGATTTTTTTTAATATATATATAATATTATGCCAATAAGCTTTTACTATATCTTTTTCTGATTTTCTACCAAAGCCACTAAACTTAATTTTAAGCCTAATATTTTTAAAATATTTTAATTTATCAAGTAGCTCTTCTCTAAGCTCATCTAAAATCTCATGAGATATAATATCCTTTGAAACTAAATACATATAAAAAATTTTTTCTTCTTTAAAGTATACAATCTTAGATACTTGTACTTCTTTTAATTGCTTTTCCAATCTACTATTTTTAATTTCTAGTTTTTCTAAATAGTCTTTAATACTATCCATGAGATTATCACTTCCTTTCCTAGATAAATTATTATATCATATCTAAAAATAAATTTATTGCCATATTTTATAAAATAAAATTTATTTTTAGGATTAGCTTCAAAATACAACTTCGTTAATATTATATAATATGACCACAATTCAAACTAAGGCGGTGTTTTAATATGGCATGCGATAATATTTTTGACATAAATTATATGTCCACATATTATGATAACCTGGGAGGAAAAAAGTTATTTAAAAACTGCGTAAAAGAGTTCAATTCAAAAATAGATAAGAAGGTATATCTTTATTATTCTAATAAAAAAGACACACCCATATGCGCGCTGCCAAAACTAAGAATGTTACTTGTAACGAAAATTGGTTTTCTATCCTTTTGTTATAATTTCTATTTCTATGTTAATACCTTTAATTATTATAATATAGATATATCTCAAGAAAACTTAAAAATAATAGCAAAATGTGTCTGTTCTCATGAGGTAGGTCATATACTAGACGACAGTATTTCAAACAATAAATGGGAGCACTCTAAAATACTTACTGATATTATAGAAAAAATGATATATTACAATATTGATATATCTAAAGAGGATTATTATAAAAACAATTTACCTAAAGATTTGGAAGAAAGTGTAGTAACTTTAAAGAAAAATTTAATAGAAAGAGAATCTATTGCCTGGGAAATTGCAAAAAATATTATGAATTTTAAAAACGAAAAAGAAAAATTTTTGTTTTCAAAAATAAGGGAGTACGCCCTTGCAACATACAATTATGGTGATCTTAAAACTATTGTAAAAGAAAATAATCTAGAAGTTTTCTTTAAGTATAAAAGATATTTTGCTTAATAAGTAAGAGCTTTCTTATAATAAGAAAGCTTTTCTATTGTCCTCTAACTTATTCAAAATATTTTAATAAAAATATACACTTTTTAATATAATTTGACTTAAATTAATTAAAATAATTACATTTTTTTGCATATTTATACTTATTTTTGTGAATATTTGGTATTATAATATTATAAATATTATTTTAGGAGGTATCTATATATGGATGATAGTGTTAAAAGATTAAAAGAACTTATAGATAGTCATGATAATATTGTGTTTTTTGGTGGGGCAGGTGTATCTACAGAATCTAACATTCCAGATTTTAGAAGTGCCTCTGGTTTATTTAACGAAAAATCAAATAGAAATTTTACTCCTGAACAATTAGTATCTCATACATTTTTTATGAGATATCCAGAAGAGTTTTTTAAATTTTATAAAGATAAATTAATTTATGAAGATGCTAAACCAAATAATGCTCACATATCTCTTGCTAAATTAGAAGATATGGGAAAATTAAATGCTATAATTACTCAAAATATCGATGGCCTACATCAAATGGCTGGTAGTAGAAATGTTTTAGAGCTTCATGGGTCTATACATAGAAATCATTGTATTAAATGTGGAAAATCTTATACTTTGGAAGAAATGTTAAGTTTAGGTGGAAAAATTCCTCATTGTAATGTATGCGGTAGTATAGTCAAGCCTGATGTAGTTTTGTATGAAGAACCATTAGATAATTCTGTTGTAAATGAAACTGTAAATGCTTTAAATAATGCAGATTTATTGATTATTGGAGGAACTTCATTGGTTGTTTACCCTGCTGCTAGTTTTATCGACTACTTTAATGGTGATAGTATAGTTCTTATAAACAAAAGTAGCACAAGTTATGATACAAAAGCTTCTGTAGTCATTAATGATTCCATAGGTAAAGTACTTTCACAAGCAGTTTTACAGGAAGTTAAAAGATGAATTTATAGAATATGTTAAAATAAGGTAAGATTTATATCTTACCTTATTCTTTTTCCTTTTTCTTTTCATATACATCCTTATATATTAAAACAGCTTCATAATATGCTTCCTCTTCGCTTATACCTTTTTCTTGTGCTATTTTCTCAGCTGAGTCTTTTATAATCGATGCAGCTTCAAGTATGTTCATAGAAACACCTTCCTGTTAATTATCCTACTAATTATTAATATATATTATTCCCCCAAAAACTATAAAATTACCTTATTTTATTAAAAATTACATTTATTTATAAATATTTATAAAAAAATAAGTTCTTTTACATAAAATGGCAATAGAACTTATTTTTTATTAGTTATTCTTCTTTATGTATTTTTATATCATTGTCCATATCTTCCTGAAACTTAACATTACTATCGTGTTTTAAAATCCTTTGAACTTTGTCTATTATCCTTGGTGTTACTGTTAAAATGTTATCTACTAAATTAACATTATCCTCCAAAGAAATTAAACGTGTTTCTCCATTTTCCACTACAACGAAGGCTACTGGCGATATGGTAATTGCTCCACCACTTCCTCCTGCAAAATTAGTATCACATTTGGTCTCTGTTTTACAGTTTTTATTATATTCACCTCCGCCAATACCAAACCCTACTGTTACTTTTGATATAGGAACAACAACAGATGCTTCCGCTTTTATAGGGTTCCCTACTATGGTATTAGAATCTATGGAATTTTTTATAGTCTCAAGAGTTGTCTCCATAATGCTTTGTATTGAATTTGTAGCTGTCATCTTTGCCACCTTCCTTAGACTTAAATTTTATTATTCTTATAATAATTGGAATAGATTTAGACATAGTATTCAATCTAAATTTTATATGTATTTTTACACTTCCTTTAATATTATTTTCATTAAACTTAGGTACTATGTTTAAATATATCTTTTCACATTTACATATATTTGTTATGTTTCCATAAATGCCGTTAATTAATGCATTAATATATATAGTTACATATGGATTAACACTACTAAAATATATATTTGAGTATAACTCTATTATTTTTACTTTTTTAACCAATTTTAAAATATTACTCAACTCTTTATCTAATATTTTTAAATCCTTTATACTACCTTTTTTTTTCCTTTTTCTTTTCTTTGGCGGATATAATTGAATATTAAATCTTATTAGTTTGAATAATAATTTAATTTTTAATTTTACAACTATTTTTTTATTATTAAAATCAGTTTCAAATATAAAGTGAGAATAAGATATTAATAATAAAATTAATATAAAAAAAATACATATACATATATATTTCAAATTAAAATATCTCATATTCTATATTATTTGCAAAACTTATGGATATATACTAATTAAAAGGAGATAGGCCTTAGGCGCATAAAAATCATAGGCAAGACACCTATGATTTTTATTTATTTTGACTTTGATTTATTTTGACTTTGATTTGTTTTTACTTTTTTTGTTTGACATGACACTTTGTGACGATGGTGCCATTCTTTGTTTTTGTCTTCTAGTTGTTCCACTATTATTGTAAATACACATACCCCAACAAGCAACTGCAACCATAAATAGTATACCCCTTAATGCATCTCCCATTCTAAACATATGCACTCCAAATAAAAAGCTTGCTATAGCAAATATTACATATATGGCCATTGCTAGTTTACTTTTCATATTTCTCCCCCTTAAATTATTATCTTACTGAAATAGTATCACATTTTATGATAAATAATAATTTTTTATTAAATTTCTTCTTCATTTTCGAAACTATCTATTGGTGGCAATTCTTTTAAACTTTCAATTTGCAATAATTTCAAAAATTCCTGAGTTGTCTTATATATAATGGGTTTTCCTATTCTATTTAAGCGTCCTGCTTCTCTTATTAGTTCATGTTCTAAAAGTGTTTGTAAAACTTTATCACATTTAACACCTCTAATACTTTCAATTTCCACTTTAGTAATAGGTTGTTTATATGCAATAATAGTTAAAGTTTCTAGTGTAGCTTGACTTAAAGACTTTCTTTTCTTTGGCTCTAACACCTTTTTTATATAGTCTGCATAGTCTTTATTAGTACACATTTGATATTTATTTTCTAGTTTTATTATTTGAATTCCTCTATTATTTTCTCTATATTCATCAATCAAAGCATTTAACATAAATTCTATTTCTTTAGATGAAAGTTCTTCATTAATAACACTATTAAGCTCTTTTATGCTTATAGGTTCTCCATAAGCAAACATGATTGATTCAATTATATGTTTTATTTCTTCTCTATTCATTTTCCACTCCACGCTTTATTATAAGAATATCATCAAAAAATTCATTTTGAACTACAATTATTAACTTTTCCTTTATTAATTCAAGAATAGCTAAGAATGTAGCTATAGTTTCATCCTTATCATAAGGCCCTACTAATTCGATAAAGCTTACTTTATCTTCTTTTTTCATTAAATCTCTTAAATCTGACATTTTTTCTTCAGAAGATACTACTCTTTTTTTAACTATCATATCTAATTCTTCTGTTTTATCAAAACCTTCTATAACTTTTGTTTTTAGTATCATAGGAAGAATTGTTCTGATAGCTTCTATGGATATTTCGTCTAAGTCTATTTTATTATCTACAATTACTTCCTCTTTCGCTCTAAAGAAAGTATCACAAGTATAGTGAACATTTTCTTTAATACTTAGGGAAGCTTCTTTAAATTTCTTATATTCTTCTAATTTTTCTACTAATTCTAATCTTGGATCTTCTTCATGTTCTTCATGATGTTGTTTATAAAGTAAATACTTTGACTTTATTTCAACTAATTTAGAAGCCATTATTATAAATTCACTGGCAACTTCTAGATCCATTTCATTTAACATATCAATATAAGATAAATATTGACTTGTAATTTCTGAAATTGATATATCCTTTATATCAATTTTTTGTTTTGAAATTAAATCACAAAGTAAATCTAAAGGTCCATCATAAACATTTAAATGTATATTATACTTCATTAAATTACCTCTTACATAAATATACTTACTATAGTATAAAACACCATCATTATAGGTGTCGTAACATAAGAATAAATTCCTGTAAAAATAGAAATCAATAACACCACGTATCCTACATTTTCATATTTGTAAATAAATTCATTGTATTTGTATGGCAATAATGATGATATAATACCCCAACCGTCAAGTGGTGGTATAGGAAGTAAATTAAAAGCTCCAAAACCAATATTAATCCACATTGCTTTATCAAATATCAGTTGTATAGCATACATATCAGAGTATTTAACTATTAACGCACAAGCAATTGCACCAACTAAATTTCCTAATGCTCCTGACAAAGAAACTATTATATTACCTACTCTATAATTTTTAAAATTATTTGGATTAATTGGTACTGGCTTTGCCCATCCTATACGAAATAATAATAAAGTTATTAATCCTAAAGGATCCACATGTTTTGCAGGGTTTAATGTCATTCTCCCATTATACTTGGCAGTATCATCTCCAAGTAAGTGTGCTGAATATGCATGACCAAACTCATGAATAGATATGGCTATGGCTATTCCCACCAACGATGCTAATAAATCACTTAAGTTAAACATATTTATTCTCTCCTACTGTTTTTTGTAATAATATTATTATATCATTAATAGAACTATAATCAAAAGGTTTATGTTTTTATTAATGATAAAAGCTATGCAGCACATATAAATACGCACTGCATAGCTTTTTAGTATTATAATAAGTTGTCTACTACTCTTCTTAACATTTGTAAATAAGATGCCTTATTTATATCTTCATTATTTATTATTTTAGTTTCTCCAACAAGCTCTTTTCCTCTGTAAACTTTTACAACTCCTAGTTCTGTATTTTTCTTTATTGGAAGTTTTAGATCTTGTTTTATTTCTACTTTCTTTTGGAAATCTTTTTTATCACCTTTTTTTATTAACACACTTAAATCATCTTTTGCTACTAAATCAACATTTTCTTTTTCACCTTTTTCAAATTTAACTGTTGCTACCTTGTCTTTGGCTCCACAAATTTTAACACTTTCATAGTTTGCAAATCCATAATTCAAAAGATTTGTAGCATCTTTAAATCTTATTGGAGAAGTTTCAGCACATAATGTAACAGCTATTAAATGTGTATTATTTCTTAAAGCAGATGCTGATAAACAATATTTTGCTTGTTGAGTAAAGCCAGTTTTTACTCCTGTTGCTCCTGAATAATGTTTAACTAATTTATTAGTATTAGAAATCCCTATTTTAGCTTGTTTTTTTCCAACTACAACTTCATCCATCCATGTAGTTAGATATTTAGAAATCTTCTTATGACTAAGCAATTCTTTTGACATTAGTGCTATATCATAAGCTGAAGTATAGTGGTTATCTACAGGAAGACCATTTGTATTTACAAAGTTTGTATCTTTCATTCCCAGCTCTTTAGCTCTTTTATTCATAAGGTCAACAAACTCTTCCATGCTTCCACCCACATATTCTGCCATAGCAACACAGGCATCATTGGCAGATGCAACTGCTATAGATTTTACAAGTGTATCTACCTTTTGTATCTCTCCTGGTTCTAGGAAGATCTGGCTACCTCCCATACTAGCTGCATTTTCACTTATTTGAACATCATCTTCTTCTTTAATTTTCCCATCTTCTAAAGCTTCACAAATTAAAAGTAATGTCATTACTTTTGTTACACTGGCTGGTGGTAATTTTTGATGAGAATTTTTCTCGTACAAAACCTTACCTGTAGAAGCATCCATCAGTACTGCTGATTTAGAAGCTATATCTAACTTAGCTTCTTTGGTATTGGCAAAAACAAAATTTCCTTGACTTATTACAATAACTAATGCAAGTAGAAAGCTAATAAACTTTTTCATATCGTCACCTCTTAATTGTATTTAATTTTATTAACCTTTATATTATTTCTCTTATATTATTTTTTACCAATACTTCTAATTTATAATTAGTATCTTTTACATATTATATTTCTTAATAATTAATAATTTCACTTTCTATATCAATTATTTCGGCATCACAGTTTTCTTCAATAAAATTTATAATTTTTTCCTTTGATTGATCACTGTCCTTACTGTTTAAATCAAGCTTTATCATACCAATACTTATTCTTTGATGTAAATCTTGATTTTCAACTTCTCTTATACTAATATTAAACTTGTTTTGTAATTTGCTTATTATACTTTTCACAATCATTCTCTTCTCTTTTAAAGAGTGTACATAAGGTGCCCTTAAATCAACTTTAATAACTAGTATTTTCATTTAAATTCCTCTTTTCTATTTATAATCTTCTTTTATTGCCTGTGCTATTATTTTATTTATATTATCCATCATTTTATTAAATTTTTCTTCAGCTAATATATAGTTATATATTTTTTCATTATATCTTATTTTATTCTGAATTTCTTCCATTTTTCTCATGGTTTTTTTATCTATTTTTTTATTATTCATAGTAGCATATTGAAGATTGTATCCTGTTTTTTTATATTCACTTAATAAGATTTCATTATTTTTATCACTTTTCATTACTTTCATATTGTCTACAAAATCTTTATACTCTTTACTATTTTTTATTTCACTAGCCAACTTTGTAGCTGTATCATATACACTCATATTACCCTCCTAATTCATATTAAAATTTTTAGGTGTTATAAGTATATATGCATTACGAATGCGTTTTTGTTTATAGTTACAAAAAAATACCTCAGTATTTTTAATTTAAATACTGAGGTATTTCTAATTATACTTCCATGATTATTGGTAATATCATTGGATTTCTCTTAGTTTTTATATATAAATATTCCTTTAAGTTTTCTTTAATATTATTTTTTAAATATGCCCATTCTTTTATATTCTTTTCTTCACATTCAGTTAAAACATCTTTTATTACATTCTTAGCCCCATCCATTAAATCTTCTGATTCCCTAACATAAACAAATCCTCT